>JACQEC010000319.1 GCA_016200765.1 Chloroflexota bacterium
CAATGCCTGATAAGCCCCGCCCGCCAGCCGCCGCAAGTAGAACAACGGCAACAGCGCGGGATGTGGAATGTGATAACGCTGGCGCATATAGGCCGCGGACGGAAACGCCGGCCCCAGCCAGTAGGCCAGTTTCTTTCGCAGCCCCGGCTGGTAGAAGCCATTCAACAACAGCGCGATATTCGTCGGCGGCGCATAGATGATCGCAAACAGTGCGGCCTGCAGGGGCTGGGGACGGAACGCTTTCAAGCGCGCAAGCACATCCGCCGGAAGCGAGAGATGCCACACGTCGCAGACGTTCAGCAGAGTTTGACACAGCGCCGGCATCACCCGATAAGCGCCGGCGGCTTCCATTACAGCATCCCACGCCAGCGTGTCGTGATGACGCGCAATCAGCAAGGCGATGTCATACGAGCGGAACAAGCGCCCGGCTGTGTGCTTGGCAAAATGCGCGCAGAGGTGCAGTAACTGCGCCTCCGCAGACAGTACCCGCGCCGTCGGCCCCAGAGCCGGCGCGGCGACGCTATATTGCCAGAACCACTCCACCGGAAAGCGCGCGCGGCTGTAGCTGGACGCAAACGGATGCCAGTGCAGGTCCACCGAGCGCACGCCGCCCGGGCGCCGCAACTCCTCCGCGCCATCGAACTCGGCGCCAGTGCCGGCCAACGGCTGGCGCAGGCGCTCGTAGCGAGCCGCCCGCAAAACGCTCCCCCCGCGCGCGAAGTCCTCCTGCCTCACCAGCAGGTCTACATCAACCATCGGGCGCACGCCCATATCCGCGTACAGCGTCACGGCGAGCGCCGCCCCTTTCAAGACTACCACAGCGATGCCCTCGTGCGCGAAGGCGCTGAGCAGGGCGCCTAACTCCTGATGCACCGCAAGGTTCGCCGCTTCGGTGCGGAAATAGGCCGCGCGCAGGTCGGCCATCACAGCGGGCGGCGGTGAAACTTGCGCGCCCAACGACTTGGCCGCCGTGTTCAACAGCGGCTTCAATCCATGCCCGGCGGCCGTGGATGCCACCTCCGCCCACTCGCCTTCATTCAGCGACGGCGCAGCCGGGCGGATGCCATCGAGCGGGAAGGCGGCCAGAATAAGCGCAACCAGCGCGCGTTCAGCGGGGAGGCCGGAGGCCGGGCTATGAACGATCGGATCATGAGCCATGCGGGAGTAACTATAGCAAATTATCAGACGGGGCACAATTGAGGCCAATTGACAAACGCGGCAAGCACGGGCAAAATCAACCCACTGCCGCGCCCGCGCGCCGCTCGGGGAGATGCGGGCGCGCGAGGTTCAGCTATGCACATCGCCGAATCCGATCAGCCATTTGTCGAGGCGTTGGCGCGCGAGGCCGGCGCGCTGTTGATGCGCTACCAGCGCGAAGGTTTCGAGGTTGCGCACAAGGGCGCGATTGATCTGGTCACGACCGCCGACCGCGCGTCGGATCAACTCATCAGCCGCGCGTTGGCGGCGCGCTACCCGTCGCACCTCGTCATCAGCGAAGAGGACGCGGCGAAGCCGCAAGCGGTTGACGGCGCGCCGGTCTGGTATGTGGACCCGCTGGACGGCACCACCGGCTTCGCGCACGGCTATCCCGCCTTCGCCGTCTCGATTGGGTTGTACGAGCGCGGCGAGGCGCGGCTGGGCGTCGTCTATGACCCGACGCGCGATGAGCTGTTCAGCGCGCGGCTCGGCCACGGCGCGCGGTTGAACGGCCAGCCGATTCACGTTTCGCGCACCAACCGGTTGATCGAATCCCTGTTGACCTCCGGCTTTCCCTATGATATCGGCGAGTCGGGCAGCAATCTCGCGGAGTACCAGCGCCTGACCCTGCTCTCGCGCGGCGTGCGCATCAGCGGAGCCGCCGCGCTCGATCTGGCGTGGGTGGCCTGCGGGCGGGTGGACGGCTACTGGGAGCCGGAGATCGCCCCCTGGGATGGGGCGGCGGGCGCGCTGATTGTCCGCGAGGCGGGCGGGCAGGCCACCCATTACGACAACCGCGACTGGAAGCCCAGCCGCTCGCCGGTGGTGGCGTCCAACGGGCAGTTGCATCGTTTACTGCTGGATCAGATCAACCCGTAACTCACCGCATAGCGAAGGGCGCGGCGCGAGGAACACAGAGGAATCCGTTGACGCCTCCGTGTTCTCCCGTCTCTGCGGCGCAGTGTCAGGAGGTTTTATGCTCTTTTACGCGAAACAAAACGCGCGGGTCGCGATCGTCACCATGGCCGCCCTGCTCATCATCTCGAACCTCTGGGCCGCCGCGCGCGGCATCGCCCTGAGCGATACCGTCCACTTCAGCCCGGCGGCGCTCGCCCTCGCCTGGATAAGTGCCTTGCTGGTGCTCTCCATAGACGGGCTGATCTACTTCGTCAACTGGTGCATCGGCTTTCGCCCCTTTCTCAACGCCTTCGACCGCGCCATCACGCAGCTCTTTGGCCGCGCGACCGTGCCAAGCGCGCTGGCGGCTGGCCTATTAGCCGCGCTGGGCGAGGAGACGTTCTTTCGCGGCATCGTGCAGGCGGAGTTGGGGCTGGTGCCGGCGGCGCTGCTCTTCGCCCTGCTGCACGGGGGGCGCGGCTTCAACCTGCTGGCGCTGTGGGCGGTGCTGGAGGGCCTTCTGCTCGGCTGGCTCTACCAACTGAGCGGCAACCTCCTTCTGCCGATGATCGCGCACGGCGTCCACGACACCTGCGGCATCCTCTTTGCCCGCTACCTCTATAAGCGTCTGCTCCCGCCCGCGCCGACGCTGTTCGACTGGCTGGTTAAACTGGCCAAGCGGTAGTCACAGCGCATCCGCGCGATCCTCACCATTTGGGGCGGCTGATTTAGCAGTCGCCTTTTTGTTTGCTAATTTCCATCAGACAGGGAAAGTGAGAGAATTTGTGAGGATTTATGAGATCAGAGAAGTATTATTAGAGCTAGGCTATAAAATATGAACTTGCATCTTCAGACACAATAGACTATGATAACCCTCGTTGGCACTCTAGCCATAGACTGCTAAAAACATTTACCACTTGCAAAGGAGGTCAAACTTATGGCTCTCAACCTGAGGCCACTAGCCGATCGCGTCATCGTTGAACCGCTGGAGCGCGACGAGAAGACTTCGAGCGGTATCTACTTGCCGGAGACGGCCAAAGAAAAACCGCAGGAAGGGCTGGTGATGGCCGCCGGCCCCGGCCGCGTTGACGACAGCGGCAAGCGCCAGGCGATGGAAGTTTCCGTCGGTGACAAAGTTATCTTCGCGAAGTATTCCGGCACCGAGGTCAAGATAGACGACAAGAAGCTCTTGATCCTAAGCGAAAAAGACATCTTGGCGATCATCATGGGCAACAAGTCATAAATTCACCCGACAGGAGAAGATCGTTATGGCGAAACAATTAGCATTTTCCGAAGAGGCGCGCCGCCAGCTCAAAATTGGCGTGGATGTGCTGGCAAACGCGGTCAAGACCACCCTCGGCCCCAAAGGCCGCAACGTGGCGCTCGACAAGAAGTTCGGCGCCCCCACCGTGACGCATGACGGCGTCACCGTCGCGAAGGAGATCGAGCTGTCCGACCCGTATCAGAATATGGGCGCGCAGCTGCTGAAGGAAGCCGCCACCAAGACCAACGACGTGGCTGGCGACGGCACCACCACCGCCACCGTGCTGGCGCAGGCGATTGTCACCGAGGGCCTCAAGAACATCGCCGCCGGCGCCAACCCGATGCTGTTGAAGCACGGTCTGGAGAAGGGCACGCAGGCGGTCTCGCAGGCCATCCGCGAGAGCGCCAAGAAGGTCGAGGACAAAGCCGAGATCGCGCACGTGGCCGCCAACAGCGCCGCCGACGCCGAGATCGGCAATCTGATCGCCGACGTGATGGACAAGGTCGGCAAAGACGGCGTCATCACCGTTGAAGAGTCAAAGGGCTTGCAGTTCGAGACGGAATACGTGGAAGGCATGCAGTTCGACCGCGGCTACATCTCACCCTACTTCATCACCAACGCCGAGCGCATGATCACCGAGCTATCCGACCCGCACATCCTGATTACCGACAAGAAGATTTCTGCCGCGACCGACATCGTGCCCGTCATGGAGAAGTTGATCCAGATTGGCCGCCGCGAGTTTGTGGTCATCGCAGAGGATGTTGAGGGCGAGGCGCTGGCGACGATGGTGCTGAACAAATTGCGCGGCACGTTTAACGCGCTGGCCATCAAAGCGCCCGGCTTCGGCGACCGCCGCAAAGAGATGCTGCGCGACATCGCCATCCTGACCGGCGGGCAGGTCATCACCGAGGAGATGGGCCGCAAGTTGGAAACCGTCACCGTCGCCGATCTGGGCAAGGCGCGCAAGGTGACGTCGGATAAGGACGAGACGACCATCGTCGAGGGCAAGGGCAACGAGAAGGAAATCAAGGGGCGCATTGAGCAGATCAAGGCGCAGATTGAGACGACCACCTCCGACTACGACCGCGAGAAACTGCAGGAGCGGCTGGCGAAGTTGGCC
>JACQEC010000320.1 GCA_016200765.1 Chloroflexota bacterium
TCGCGCCCGGCGGCCACCGCCGCATCCAGCACACGCCGCGCCGCATCGGAGAGCTGGGCCAGCCGCGACTGGATCAGCACATAAACGCTCTGCGGCACCACCGGCGAAGCGGTAAATGCTTCGGCGTTCAACACGCCGTCGGGGCGCAAGATGTTCTTCGCGCGCGCCTCGCGCACCAATTCGTGCACGATATAGGGGTTGCCTTCGGAAGCCTGCGCCAGCCAATCGCCAAGGCGCTGGGCATCGCTCTGGCTGAGGGTTTTCGCCAGCCGCGCCACCTCCTCTCCGCTCAAACGCCGCAGGGTCAGTTGACCCAGCCGCCCCTCGCGTGTGAGCGTTGGCAGCAGCGCCGCCAGCGGTGAGCGCACTTCAACCGCGCGCGTGGTGAGGATAACCTGCACCGGCGCGCCCGCCTCATCCTGCCCCCGGCGGGTCAGATAGCCTGCCAGAGCAAGTGTGGAGGCGTCGGCCCAGTGCGCGTCGTCGAGCAAGAAGATGACGCGCCGCTGACGGCCCAGCGCGGACAGAAACTGGTAAAGCCCTTCCCAGAGGTGCGATTCGTTGCCGCCGGCGAGCGCGAGGGGAACCGGCTCATTCAACAGCGGGTTTGCGGCGGCGCTGGACGAGCGCAACTCCGGCAACAAGCGGGCCACCTCGGCCCACCAGCCCGGCTGGATCGGCAGGTTCGCGCTCAACGCCGGCCAGTCGGGATGCCGCAGGAGGCCGCGCAGGGCTTCGATCACCGGCTGGTAAGGCAGGGCTTGTTCGAGTTCGCGCGCCCGGCCAATCAGCGCCAGCGCGCCCGAGGCGCGGATAAACTCTTCGGCCAGCCGCGTTTTGCCGATGCCCGGCTCGCCCTCAATCAGCGCCAGTTTGCCCGCCGCCGCCAGCGCGCGTAGGGCGTCCATCTCTGCCGCGCGGCCCACAAAGGGCAGTGAGGCTGGCGGCGTTGTGTCTGGATGGCGGGCCGGGGAGGCGCTCACGACGGGCGCGGGGTTAGCGGCCAGCGTATCGGTGATGATCGCATCGTACAGGGCGCGGGTCTCGGCCATCGGCGGCACGCCCATCTCGTCGTCGAGCAGGCGGCGGAACTGCTCGTAGCGGCGGATCGCGCCCGCGCGGTCGCCGCCCAGATAGTGCAGGCGCAGGGCGGCGCGCTGGAGGTCTTCTTGAAGCGGATCAGGGGCAAGCGCGCGGTCAAGCGCATCGAGCGCGGCGCTGTAGTTGCGGGCGGCCTCGTGGAGTTGGCTCAAGGCCATCAGGCCGCGCACCCGCAGGCGGCGGTAGCGCTCGCGCTCGACGGCGGCCCAATCGTCAAACTCGGGGGCGCCGGGCAGGGTGAAGTCGCTCAGAAAATCGCCCCGGTAGAGATCGAGCGTTTGCGTCAGGCGCGGCGCGTCGGCGACCGGCGGCGAGAGGCGCGCTTCAAACGCGCGCGCGTCCACCTCGCTATCGGCGGCCAGCGCGACGCTTTCATCGCTGACCACCAGCGCGGCGCCCAGCGTCTTGCGCAAGCCGCTCAAGGTCGTGCGCAGGACCTGCTGTGCGGAAGCGCGGCTGGCGTCGGGCCAGAAGAACGCCAGCAACCGCTCGCGCGCCAGCGGCGACGGATGCGCCGCGAGGTAATAGATCAGCGCGCGGCTCTTGCGCCGCGCCAGCTGAACTGGCTGACCATCGAACAGGATTTGCGGCGCGCCCAACAGGCGAATGGAGAGCACAAGGAGAGTATAACGGAGATTGACGGGCAAACGAAAGCGTTGCGCGTGAGCGCGTTGTGCGTTGGCGCGTTTTGACAGCCTCATGTAGGGGCAGGTGGTGTATCTGTCCTGCCCGCCGAATGCAATTCAGAGACAAACGCGGGACGCGCTCACGCGCAACGCCTACACGTCCAGATTCTGCACGCTCTTGGCGTGTGTCTGAATGAAACGTTTGCGCGGCGCGACCTCGGAGCCCATCAGCATGTCGAAGGTCGAGTCGGCTTTGACCGCGTCCTCAATCATCACCTGCAAAACGGTGCGCTTGCTCGGGTCGAGCGTCGTCTCCCACAACTGGTCCGGGTTCATCTCGCCCAAGCCTTTGTAGCGCTGGATGCCGACGTTCTTGCCGTTGGCTTTCTTCACAATCCGCTCGCGCTCGTCGTCGGTATAGACCCACTGCACCTCTTTGCCGACCTGCACGCGGAAGAGCGGCGGCTGGGCGATGAACAGGTGGCCGTGCTCAATCAGCGGCTCCATATAGCGGAAGAAGAAGGTCAACAGCAGAGTGCGGATGTGCGCTCCGTCAGTATCCGCGTCTGTCATAATTAATACACGGCCGTAGCGCAGGTTATCCATATTGAACGAGTCGCCCACGCCGCAGCCGAGCGCGGTGATCAGCGTCTTGATCTCTTCGTTGCCCAGAATCTTATCCAGCCGCGCCTTCTCCACATTCAGAATCTTGCCGCGCAGGGGCAGGATGGCCTGAAAACGGCGGTCGCGGCCTTGCTTGGCCGAGCCGCCGGCGCTGTCACCCTCGACGATATAGATCTCCGATTTGGCCGGGTCGCGCTCGGAGCAGTCCGCCAACTTGCCGGGCAAGGTCATACTCTCCAGCGCCGACTTGCGGATGACCAGATCGCGCGCCTTGCGGGCCGCGTCGCGCGCGCGCGCGGCGAGCAAGGCTTTCTCGATGATCGCCTTGGCCTCTTTCGGGTTCTCTTCCAGAAACCGCTGTAAGGCCTCGCCGGTCGCCGACTCGACCTGCCCCTTCACCTCCGCGTTGCCCAGCTTCGACTTGGTTTGCGATTCAAACTGCGGGTCGGTCAGCTTGACGCTGATGATCGCCGTCATGCCCTCGCGCACGTCGTCGCCGGTGAAGTTCTCGTCGTTGTCTTTCAACAGCCCGGCCTTGCGCCCGTAGGAGTTGAGGGTGCGGCTGAGCGCGGTGCGAAAACCCGTCAGATGCGTGCCGCCATCCACCGTGTTGATGTTGTTGGCAAACGAGAAGACCGATTCGGCGTAGCCGTCAGTGTACTGGATGGCGAGCTCGACGTTGGTATCACCGACCTGCTTCTCCATATAGATCGGCGAGTCGAACAGCACCTTGCGGTTCTTGTTCAGATAGCGCACGAACGAGCGGATGCCGCCCTCGAAGTGCCACGACGACTCGCGCCCGTCGCGCTCGTCCAACAGGCTGATGGTGATACGGCGCGTCAGGAACGCCATCTCGCGGAAGCGCTGGGCCAGCGCGTCGAATTTGTAATCAATGCCCTCTTTGAAAATAGCCGTGTCCGGGCTGAACGTCTGCTTGGTGCCGTGTTGGTACGGGTCGTCTTTCTTGATGCGCCCGCGCTCCTTCACCTTGCCGATCGGCTTGCCGTGCTCATAGCGCTGGTGGTAAATCTTCCCGTCGAGGTGCACCTCGGACTCGAACCACTGCGAGAGCGCGTTGACCGCGCTGACGCCGACGCCGTGCAGGCCCGAGGCGACCTTATAGCCGCCGCCGCCGAACTTGCCGCCCGCGTGCAGGATCGTCATCACCACGTCCAGCGTGTCCATCGGCTTGCCGCTTGCGTCCTTCTGTATCGGGTGCGGGCCGACTGGGATGCCGCGCCCGTTGTCTATAACGGAAACGCTGGCGTCCGGATGGATGATGACCTGTATCGTGTCGCAGACGCCGGCCAGCGCCTCGTCAATCGCGTTGTCCACGACCTCAAAGACGAGATGGTGCAAGCCGCGGATGTCCGTCGAGCCGATATACATGCCCGGCCGCTTGCGCACCGCTTCGAGGCCCTCCAGCACCTGAATGCTGGATGCGTCGTATTTGGGAGCCTCCGACAAATTAGCCACGCCATCTCCTCCGGTTCATCGTACGAATCTCCGCAACGCCGACATGCGGGCCTGGTCGCTCGCCGCGCTCTCCTGCCAGGCGCGGTAGCGGTCTTGATAAAACACCATCGCCGCGGCGACCAGACCACTGCCGATAAAGGCGTTGCCCGCGATGGCGACCACACTACCCGCCGCCGTGCTCTCCAGCGTTTGCCAGAGGAGCAACATGCCCAGGCTGATGATGTTGCTGATGAGGATCAGGCCGAAGGTGGCGAGCAGATTGCGCTGGACGACGTTGGCGCTGTTCCAGATCGCGCGGCGCACGCCGATGTTGCCCATCACCAGCGCATAGGCGACGAACCACATGTAGAAGAGCGCCCAGAAACTTAGCGTCCAGCCGGCCAGCATCACCAACAGCGCCAGCCCGGAATTGATGAAGGCCGCTACGCCCAACACGACAAAGAACGGCAGTGATAAGATCAAGTAGGCTGCGCCGACGATCCCCACAAAGAGCCCGAGGCGCAGCCAGTAGATCAGGACGCGCCCGGCAAACGCTCGGCTGTCGCGCTCGGCGCGCAGACGGTCGCCGATCAAGGTCAGGTACACCGCCCCGATGAGCAGACCCAGAGCCAGCAGTGCCCCGCCCATCAGCGCGGCCCGCGGCCCACTGTCGAGCGCGATGACGGTCATGGCAGAGGTGAGCGCCGCGCTGGGCGTGTCCGACGGCAGTTCAAACGCTTTTAACGAGGGCACGTGGAGAATCCGCAGGCCCAGAAAGTCGGTCACCAGCAGAGAGAACAGGTTGAGGTGCGCGCCCAATTCCGACAGGGTGCGCCGCACGTCATCGAAGTTCTGTTGGAACGAAGGCTCCAGGTCGGTGGCAGAGGCCATCAGCATAATCAGGCGATCAAAGAGGGGTTGAACCGAGAGGCGGGGCCCCGCCCAGAAGTAAAAGTCGAGCGCCACCGGAATGAGGATAATCCAGAAGGCGCGTATAACGAGTTCATAGCCCGAGCCGATGACGCTGATGATGCCCAATTTCGCTTTGTTCATCCGTTCTATTATACCAGAAAGAGGGCAAAAGCCGAAATCGCTTAGAGCCACTTTTTGCCTGTTTTATAGGGCTTTTTGGCCTTCGGCGGGGGCAATCGTTGAGCGGGGCGCTTGGAGCGGCCTGTTATAATGGGGCTATGTCCATCATCACCCTGACCACCGACTTTGGCGCGGCGGATCACTACGTCGCGGCGATGAAAGGCGTCATCTTGAGCATCAACCCAACGGCCATCATTGTGGACATCACCCACAGCGTGCCGCCGCAGGATGTCTGGGCCGGGGCGTTTGCGCTGGCCGGCGCGGCGCGCTATTTTCCGCCCGGCACCGTGCATGTCGCCGTCGTTGACCCGGAGGTTGGCGGCGAGCGGCGGCCCATTGCCCTGCGCGCCCGGCCGGGTTCAGGCGGGCTTGGGACAGCCACGCCGGAAGACCACTTCTTCGTCGGGCCGGACAACGGCGTGTTGTCGCTGGCGGCTGAACTGGCTTCCCCTTTCACAGCGGTGCAACTGACCAACCGCGCCTACTGGCGGCGTGAGGTGAGCCGCACC
The DNA here is from genome assembly GCA_016200765.1 of Chloroflexota bacterium. GTDB lineage: Bacteria > Chloroflexota > Anaerolineae > JACRMK01 > JACRMK01 > JACQEC01. Next base: position 5,408 of record JACQEC010000320.1, read on the forward strand.
TTTCACGGGCGCGATATCTTCGCGCCGGTCGCCGCGCATCTCTCAACCGCAGGACTCGACGCCAACCTGCTGGCCGCGCTGGGCGAGGCGCTCGACCCGCCGCCCGCGCGGCTCCACTGGCCGGCGGTCGCCGAGCGTGACGGGATGCTGATTGGAGAGGTCATCTACATTGACCGCTACGGCAATCTGATCACGAACCTCTCCAAGCGGCGCGTCGCCAGCCAGCCGTCATCCGTGGAAATTGCAGGACAGCGGATCGAAGGGATCCGCCAGACCTACGCCGACGCCGGGCGCGGCGAACTGCTCGCGCTGATCGGCAGCAGCGGCTTATTGGAGATTACCGTGCGCGACGGCAGTGCGGCACAGGCGCTGGGGGCCAAGGTGGGAGACGCGGTGATTTACAGAAGGCGGGCGGCAGAATAAAGAGAGGGTGCCAACGGATACGTATCCGTTAGCGCCCTCTCTCTGCTCCTCGGCGATGGCTCGAACGTCCAACCCATCGCCTTGCAGTGTCTGCGATGTGGCGGTACGTTTCTAGGAAAGAGCTTACCCCAATAGTTATAAACCCATGGCTTTCGCTCTCTACATGGCATATTGATTCTTCATTGACTTTAGCCATGCCTGCAAGTCAAATCCTGTAGTCTCAGCTACGTAATGGTATGCGGACTGCCCGATCTTTATATCCCATCCCCCTGAAGCACAGGCCGCAATTGCCTGAGGTAAGTTGTCTGTTCGTAGGATTAACAAGAGCGGGTCATAGCGGATTGCCTTGAGTCTTGCCGCGTATAATCGAAATTTCTTCAATGTGCCTGAATCGCCCGAGCCCATACGGTATTTTGTATCAATGGCATTCCGCCCAACAACAAAATCGCATAGTTCATCTGCCCCTGCGCGGATCGGGCCGCTAAATGGCTCGGACGACTGCCGGAACAGTTCGGCCAAGAGGCGTTGCCAGCACATTCCCAACTCTCTCCCCCAATACTGCCGGTGGCTCATTTTGACTGCCTGAGTTAAGCCAAAAACGAGCATTAAATCATCTACTTCAACCGACTCTGCTGCGAACACTTTGGCCGTAAATGAGTTCTTATACTGCCCTAAAATCTTATCCAGAGAGTGGGTGATTAGGTTGGGACTCATGTAGCCTTTTGCAATACTATGACTGTATCATGTTTGATTGTTCCTGCCCACCCTACGTTTCTCGGGACATTCAATCGGCGATTCTTAAGTAAGACGTGGAACTGGAAGATTGGCTGAAAACCTGCTCGGCCAGCCAAGCCGGCCATTATTTCGGCGACCGGAATCTCCACGCCACAGATCCTGCTTTTCTCACCGATCGAGAAACAATAATACCCGCCCGATCTAACATGCCGGGCACTGCTCTTAAAGTGTGCCTGCATATCAACGAAATACTGGTAGACGACCCTTGCCCTCAACGCGTTCTGTCCTGGGGTTGCTTTGTATATTTTACCCGTAAAAACATCTTCGATCAGTTGGTCGAGGCTATCCACTCCTGTACGACCGAGTTTCTCGTATGCGTGCTTGGCAATTCTTTCAGTTCCGATTTCTTTCTCATATAAACATAGTCTGTCATGGTCGTCTTGAACGTATCCTAACCAATGCAATTCGAATTTTGAGGCCCATACATAGTCAATCGCATTGATATAGGGTGGAGAGGTTATGACTGCATCACATTGCCATTCCCCGAACAGGTTCCTTGCATCTGGAATCAGTAATTCCTTGCTATTCTTCAATGCATCCTTCAAGCTGTGGTCTCGTTCAATCAGAGCGTCGAGTATTTTTTGTACATAGGACTCAAAGTAGTGAAAAACGTCGCCCCGACTGTAGTGAGGAGTGTCCGCGATCTGAGAGCGTTTTGCGGCGAGAATCATCGAATCGTTCATATCGGAGGTCTTCCGTACGGTCGAAGCAAACGCTAGCCATAGCAAGGATTGAGTTGACTGCTCGGCGTTGCGTATCTCGCATCGAATGACTTCGAGCGCATCTTGTACGGGCTTCTGAAACCAAAAATCCTTGTTAGCAAATGCTATAGTCTGCGGGACACCTTCTCTTTTGAGACCATTCGAAATGATTCGGCTAGTTTCACGCCTGACTTCCTCAGGCTCTACCTGCATCGTTTTTACCCGACAAATTAGGCGACTTAGAGGATGGTAATCTAACCAGTAGATGCTAGCCCCATATTTGAGCGCTTCGATAATCGTTGTGCCACTTCCGGCAAAGGGTTCCAAAACCGTGAATGATCGGGTGCCGTACTTGGACAGAAACCAACGAGGGATTTCAGGGATTGATTTCGCCGGTTGAAATCCAATGCTATAGAGCTTTAAAGCGGGTTCACGATGAACAGAAATGAAACTACCTTGTGGCAAGTCTATAGGAATGTCTCCCTGAACATTCACGTACGGTGAATCCGAGAGTATGCTGTTTTGTGAAGGAAATAGCGGTAATTGATTGGAGGATGGGTTTTTCATTTTTGCCAATATTGACAACGCAGCGCGCGAGTCGCCGCGGGCCAGAACCTCTGGGCAGTTCGTGCGACTGCGCGCATTGTACCACAAGCGTCAGCCGAAAAAAAGACGGGGCAACCAGGGAAGCATCACGCGGTATGCACCCCAGCGCGCCGGGTCGGTCTCGGCCAGCGGCTGCGGCCTGTGGTCATAGCGGTTGACATAGACCTACCGAAACGGCCCAAGCCCAATCTGATGGTCGCGCGAGCCGTCGGCATTGATCACACCCACCTTCTGCCCGCTCTGTCCGTCAATCAAGGATAGGCTGACCCACCAATCGCCGTCAGCTGACTTGAAGAGCGGCACTTCGATGCGATCCTGTAGCTCGCCGTCGCTGGCCTTCCAGCAGGTCGTCGGATACAACTGCTGGAACGGCTGTAGCAGCGTGGCCACGGGCGCCGCCTGGCCGTCGGGCGCAACCGGGATCAACGACAGATAGTAGGGTCTATCGAATTGTCCCTGCGGCGCCCAGCTGAGCCACAGCACGAGCGTGGCCTGATCCCGCCCGTCAACGCCGCGGCGCGTTTCAACTTGACCGGAGAAGGCGTCCAAACGCGCCAGTTGTTCGAAGGAAACACCGCTGGGGGTTGCCGGATGATCGGAAACCGGCACGAGCGCGGGCGGAGGCGGTGGCGGTTTGAACTCCGAGTCCAGCACGTGCAGGCAGACGACCATGACGACGGCGATGATAGCCTGTGTCATCGTCAGCATCTCCCCCAGCCGCCGGTCATCGCCAAGCGCATGGGCGGCCGCCAGCAGCAACAACGGCGACAGAAATAACAGAATCCGTCCCGACTCGCCGCGCAGGGCGCCCGAAATATCCAGGACGACTACGGTCAGCACGGCGGCCACCATCAGGATGTCACCTTCGTCCAGCGCCATCCGCCGCAACAGCTTGCGCCCGACGGGCATCACGCCGACCGCCGCCAGCAAAACGAGAGGCCAGCCGGTGAACATGAAAAAGTCGTTCAGGTGCAGGATGAGCCACGGCCCATAGGGGCGATCCAGCTCCAGGTGCAGCTGGCTGGCCGTCCACAGGATATCCCAAACGCCAACGCCGGTCAGCACGAAGTAGAGCAGCCAGACCAGCGATAGGCCGAGGCCAAACCACAGACCCATCCGGAGCGGCCAGTGCCAGGGCAGGGCGCTGGCCCGGCTGTGGGTCTTCAGCCCGTAATAGCCCAGCGTCAGAAAGCCCGCCAGCAGCAGGAGCGGCGCGAACGTGAAGGTCAGGAAGGTCAGCCCTGACATGACGAGTCCGGCGGCCACCATCAGAACCGGCTGATTGCGGCGCAGCCCGCTCCACAGCAGGATGATCAGCGCCAGCGCCGGCAACGGATAGAAGGTGCTGGGCAGCGGCGCGAAAATCAGGAAACTGGGAATCAGCGGCCACCACACGGCGCTCCAGCGCGCCGCGGTCGATCCGAATACGCGCCGGCCCAGATGGTAAAGGGGCAGTACGGTCAAGCTGCCCCATAGGGGCATGAGCATCCCCAGCCAGGCCGAGGCGAGCTGCGCATGGGTGTCCTTCATCAGCAAGAAGTTGTCGCAAAGCAGAAGGCGCAGAGGGCGTCCCAGCCAATCGGCTGCGGCGGGGAAGTTTTCCAGCATGGCGCTCGCCGCATAATAGAGGACAACCATCCCCGGCGGCGAAATGGCCAGGTGACTGGAGATCGGCTGTGAATCGCTCATAAACCGCGGCCACTGACGCAGGGTCTCGCTCAGGTCGCGGATGCGCGTAGCCGCCGGGTGCCAGCCGCCCGTTAGATTGCTGACGGTAATGGCGTACAACCGGTAATAGACATCGCCACGCACATAGACCGCCGCCAGTGATAGACCGGCCCCGCCCAGGATGACCCACGCCAGCAGAGCCCGGCTGGATGGGCGGCGCCGCAACCAGAGCGCGACCGGCGTGTACAGGACAACGCCTAGCAGAAGCGGCGCCAGCCGGGTCAGGTCGAGCACCGGATCGTAGGGCCAGCGCCAGCCGTAGTCACCGCGCA
>JACQEC010000315.1 GCA_016200765.1 Chloroflexota bacterium
GCGCCGCGCGCTCGACGCGATGGCCCCATCAGAGTTTGAGCCGGAGCGGATTGAGGTCCTCCGCGAGCCGCCGCCCATCCCCGCGCCCGCCGCGCACGGGCCAACCGTCCTCGCGCAGAAGTTCGCCGCTGGAAAGTTTGTGATCAGCGTAGAGGTTGACCCGCCGCGCAGTCCCGATGCGTCCTCCCTGCTGGCCGCGGCGCGTCTGTTGAAGGATAATGGCGTGGACGTGCTGAATGTCGCCGACACGCCGATGGCGCGGATGCGGATGAGCGCGTGGGCGCTCTGCTCGCTGGTGCAATTACACGTGGGCTTGGAGACCGTTCTGCACTTCCCCACGCGCGGGCGCAACATCGTGCGCGTGATGGGCGACCTGCTGGCCGCGCACGCGCTGGGCGTGCGCAATATTCTGGTCGTCATGGGCGACCCGGTCAGCCACGGCGACTACCCCGAAGCGACCGACCAGTCCGACATCGTGCCGTCAGGGTTGGTGCGGCTGATTAAACAGCAGTTCAACAGTGGGCTGGACGCGGCGGGCAAGTCCATCTCGCAGGCGACGCTGTTCCACGTCGGCGTGGCGCTGAATATGGGCGCGCCGAACCCGGACAAAGAGATTGCGGTGCTGAAGAAGAAGATCGAAGCCGGAGCGGACTTCGCGCTGACCCAGCCGGTCTATGAGCCGGGCGTCTGCCGCCGCTTCGTCGAGCGCATCCACGAGCGGCTCGGCGCCATGCCGATCCCGATTCTGATGGGCCTCCTGCCGCTGTCGAGCACACGCCACGCCGAGTTCCTCCACAACGAACTGCCCGGCTTTGCCCTGCCGGACTCGGTGCGCGAGCGCATGAGGCTGGCCGGCCCGCGCGGGCGCAGTGAAGGCATCAAACTGGCGCAGGAGTTACTCCTCGAAGCGCGCGACTGTATTCAGGGCTGCTACATCATGCCCGCCTTTGAGCGCTGGCAGACCGTGATGGACGTGATGAGCGCGCTCCCACACGATGCGAGCGATGGCGCCCGGTAGCGCCTCCCGCGTGCGTTGCGCGTTAGTGCGTTCCACGTTCACGCGCCCACGCGGAACGCGCTAACGCACGTGGGCCGCCTCTCCCTCGTGGCTTAACGTCGGCACCTCGCCCGTTTCGTGGGTCTTCTGATCCATCGCCTCGGCCTCCTTGGGCTCCCAGAAGATCATGCGGCGGTACGATTCGCTGTACTCGATGCCCGTGCCGTCGCCCTCCTGCTTGGCCCACTCGCGCATCTGCTTGTCTATCCATTGCCCATCGCCAATTTGCGAGATGTGCGCCTTCAGCGCGGCGCACTTCAGGTCTATCGTCTCGCCGATGTCCACCCACGTGTCCGGCGGCGAGCCGAAGTTGATGAACAATTCCCTGACCTTGTGCGGCTCGCAGCCCTCGTGCAATAACTCCGGAAAGATGTAGCGCGTCTCGGCAGACGGGAAAACGGCGTCGAGCGCGGCGCTGGCGACCGCGCGATGGTCGGGATGGTTGAGATAATCGTTTCCGTACCAGCGTTGCATCGGGTCACCGCACACGACCACATCCGGTTTGTGCTTGCGGATGAGCCGCGTTAGGTCGCGGCGCAGGTCGAGCGTCGGCTCCACCACGCCGTCGCGGTAGCGCAGGAAGGCGATATCCTTCGCGCCAAGTATCTTGCCGGAGTCCCAGCACTCGCGCTCGCGGCGCTCGGCTAACTCGCTCAAATTGGTATTCGGCTCGTTGGCGCCGGCGTTGCCGCTGGTCACCAGCGCAAATACCACCTCGCGTCCCTGCCGCGCCCATTGGGCAACCGTGCCAGCCATCGAGAATTCGATGTCGTCGGGATGCGCGGCGATACAGAGAATCTTCTGCAACAGCGGGTGCAATTCGTGCGGCTGTCGGGGTTCGTAGGGCATGATCTCCTTCGATCTCGCGAATGGGAAAGCGTTAGCGTGTTAACGCGTGAACGCGGAACCCGTAACGCCTTCCCATTCGCTATGAGGTAAACAGATGCCAGCCGAGCCAGAGCATGAAGCCTAGCGAGACGGCGGCGTACAATCGCATGACCATCCTAAAATTGAGCATCACCGCGCGCCGGTCGAAACGCTGTGACCAGCGGCGAATGGCAACTATTATCGCCGACACCCACGCCGCGAGCAGTGCGGCTTCCAGCCAGCCGTAGCGCGTGCCCACCAGCAGAAATGCTAGCAGTGCGCCGCACGACAACAGCGCCAGCGCGAAGCGGAAAGCGTTGCGCGGGCCTAACCAGATCGCGGCCGTGCGGTCGCCGCGGCGCGCGTCTTCGTCCAGTTGGTAGATTTCGGTGAGCGGGTAGAAGCCGGTGGTGATCAACGTCGCGGCGCTGACCGACAATAGCCCCGTCAACGAACCCGCAGACGCCACCTCGTTGCGCGCCGCCGCCCACCCGCCCAGACAGGCCAGCACGCCCTGACCCAGCGCGACGGTCAGTAGCGCCAACAGCGGCTTGCCCTTCCAGCGAATCGCCGGATGCGAGTAGGCGACAGACAGGCTGAACATGATGGCGTAGATGGCGGCCAACGGAACGCCGACCATCAGCGCCAGCGCGAAGCCCGCCGCCTGCCACGCCAGCGAGAAGACCAGCAGGCCGGCGGGCACGGGCGGCGGCACGGCCAACCCGCCCACCGGCCCCTCGTCGCGGTCATAGAACGAATTAAACGCCGTGCCGCCGGCATAACCAAACAGATGAAAGGCGACGTAGGCTATCGCCAGCGTCCACGACGGTTTCCCGTCTGCCATCAGGTAGGCCCATAGAAAGATGGGGGACAGCAGCACCTGAAACGGCAGGCGCAGGTGAATCAGGTATGACATCACGGAAGGGCGTCGAGGATTTTGCGGAACTCATCAAATGAAATCGCCCCTTGCACGCGCTTGCCGTTGATGTCAAACGTCGGGCGGATGCGCACGCCGCTGGCGCGCGCGGCGGCGTACTGCGCCTCGACCTTGCTCTTGTACTTGCTCGAGGTCAGGCAGCCGGCAAAGGCATCGGCGTCAATATGCAAATCGTCTTTCGCCCAGCCCTTGAATAGCGCCGCGTCGGCCGTCCAGACGGCGTCCTGCCGCTGATAGAGGAGGCCATGCATCGCCCAGAACGCCCCTTGATCGCCCGCGCACTCCGCGGCCTGTGATGCGAACAGCGACGGCTCGCCAAAATCGAGAATGTGGCGAAACACCAGCTTGACACGCCCCGTCTTGACGTACGATTCCTTCAGTTTGGGCTCGGTTTCCAGCACGTGGAAACGGCAGGTGCTTCACAGAAAATCTGAATAGTCGGTGATGGTAATCGGCGCGTCGGTGCGGCCCAGCACGCGGTCGCCGTTGGGCGTGGTGGACTCCACCAGAGCCGAGGCTACGGGCGTTGGCCGGCCAGTCGCTTGAGCCGTCGGCTGGCTTGCCGCCTGCGTGGGCAGGACGGTTGCCCCCGCGCTCGGCGTTGGACTGGCCGGCGCGCGAACCGTTGCGGTGGGTGGCGCGGTGGCGGTCGGCGCTTCCGGCGCGCTCTGCGCCCCGCAGGCCGTCACCATCAAGATCAGCAGCCATAAGGATTTACGCATTAACCTCTCCTCTCTCCTCTCTCCTCTCCATCAATGCACACGGATTCTACCACCGGACGCGCACGGCACAAAGGCGCACATACAGGGGCATACGGCTGCTGCAATGTAGGGGTAGGGCTTGCCCGCATCTTGATGCGTCCTGTGTTTTTGCGCCCTTGCGTAGGGGCAGGGCTTGCCCCTGCCCGCTTGCTCCTATCCCCACGCACGCCCGCACCATGGCGGGTGTAAGACCCGCCTTACTCTGCAACAGCCGTGTACAGGGTCAGAGCATCTTTGTCGGATTGGCTGGCGATTCATTGATGTTGGGTTACGCCGTCGCCCTCTGTCATCGCGAGCGAAGCGAAGCAATCCCCACGCCGCAAACCAAGGTTGCTTCGCGCACAACGCTCTCAATGACCCACCACGTAACATCAACTTGCGTTGCGCCCGCCACCACGCTAAAATCCAAGCACCCTATGCGCCCCATCGAACGCTTCCGCGGCAGTCTGCTTGGACTCGCCACCGGTGACGCCGTCGGCACGACACTCGAATTTAAGCCGCCCGGCACCTTTACGCCGGTCAGCGATATGACCGGCGGCGGCCCATTCGGCCTCGCGCCCGGCCAGTGGACCGACGATACTTCAATGGCGCTCTGTCTGGCCGAGAGCCTGATCGAGCGGCGCGGCTTCGACCCGATTGACCAACTCGAACGCTATGTGCGATGGTGGCGCGACGGCCACTTGAGCAGTACCGGCCTTTGCTTTGACATCGGCGGGACGACTCAGCAGGGCCTCTCGCGCTTTGAACGGACACGCGAACCCTTTAGCGGCCCTACAGACCCGAACGCCGGGGGCAACGGCTCCATTATGCGGCTCGCGCCGGTGGCGTTGTTTTACTCCCAACACCCTGCCGAACTGATGACCCGCGCCGGTGACAGTTCGCGCACCACGCACGGCGCACGCACGGCGATAGATGCCTGCCGCTATTTCGCCGCGCTCATCGCGGGCGCGGCCAACGGCGTGCCGAAGGAGCAGTTGCTCGCCGACCGCTACTCGCCCATCGCGGGCTACTGGTCTGTTGAACAGACGCATCCCCTCACACCCGAAATTGATGAGATCGCCGCCGGATCGTTCAAGCGCCGCAGCCCGCCGCAGATCAAAGGCGCGGGGTACGTGGTTCGATCCTTGGAGGCCGCGCTGTGGGCGTTCTATCACAGTGAGTCTTTTCGCGAGGGCTGCCTGCTTGCGGTCAATCTCGGCGACGACGCCGACACGACCGGCGCGGTCTATGGCCAACTGGCCGGCGCGTTCTACGGCGAGCAAGCCATCCCGTTGCCGTGGCGCGAGAAACTGGCTCTGCGCTCACTGATTGAGTCGTGCGCAGAAAAACTGTGCGCGCTGGCAATACCCTGACAAGTCACTCCCCGCCGTGAACCCTCGATAGCACGCCTGCCCCGCCCGACCTTTGGCGCACCACCAACCTTCCAGCACAGTTGGTCGCCGCGCCAATGTTTCATGGTATAATTTCGCCAGCGTGACCCGAACCCCCTTTGCCCCATGAAACAACCGCTTCCGTTCGTCAAAATGCACGGCCTCGGCAACGACTTTGTGGTCGTGGACGCGCGCTCCGGCGCAACTCCTGCCCACAACTGGCCCACACTGGCGCAAGCGATGTGCGACCGGCACTACGGCGTGGGCGCCGACCAACTCCTGCTTGTTTGCGACTCGCGACGCGCCGATGTGACGATGCGACTGTTCAACACCGACGGCTTTGAGGCGGAGATGTGCGGCAATGGCATTCGCTGTGTCGGCAAGTATGTGTACGAGCGCGGCATCGTCCGCAAGCCGCAACTGGCCGTCGAAACGCTCGGCGGCGTCAAGCGCCTGAATCTATTGATCGAGCACGGCATCGTGAGCGGGGCGGCCGTCGCGATGGGCGTGCCGCAGGCGGTTTGGCTGGACGAGCCAGTTATTATTGACGGCGTGCCCTTGCGTCTGATGAGCGTCAACGTCGGCAACCCTCACGCCGTCGCGGTCATCGAGACGCCGGTCGAGAACTTCCCGCTTGAGCGGATCGGGCCGCAGGTCGAGCGCCACCCGTTGTTCCCCAATCGAACAAACTTCGAAGTGATCAACGTTCTCCAGCGCGACCCGCCCGCCTTGCAGGCGCGCGTTTGGGAGCGCAGTGCGGGCCTCACCCTCGCCTGCGGCACGGGCGCGTGTGCGGTAACCGTCGCGGCGCGCTTGCAAGGGCTGGTGGGGAACGAGACAGATGTGCACCTGCCCGGCGGCACGCTCCGCATCGCCTGGGATGGCGAAGGCGAGGTGTGGATGACCGGGCCGGCAACTACGGTATTTGAAGGAGTCTGGTTATGCGATTGAAAGATAAGGTCGTGTTTATCAGCGGAGCGGGCAGTGGCATGGGGCGGCTTGCGTCACAGATGTTTGCCCAACAGGGCGCGAAAATTGTCGCCAACGATTATAATGCCCAGTCTTTGCAAGAGACTGTGGATAGGGTGAAGGCGCAGGGTGGCGATGCGATTGCCGAGGCGGGCGACGTCTCAAAGGCCGCCGATGTCGAGCGCGCGATCCGCGCGGGCGTGGCGCACTATGGCCGCCTGAATGTGCTGTATAACAACGCCGGCGTGTCGCTGGACGGGGACGACTCGGTGTTGACGCTAAGCGATGACATCTGGGACCGCACGCTCGACATCAACCTGAAAGGCATCGGCCTCTGCTGTAAGTACGGCATCGCCGAACTGCTCAAGGCGGGCGGCGGCTCGGTCATCAACATCGCCTCGTTTGTGGCGCTCGTCGGCTGTTCGGTGCCGCAGGATGCGTACACGTCGTCGAAAGGCGCAGTCATCGCCCTGACACAATCGCTGGCGGTGCAGTTTGGGCCGAAAGGCATCCGCTCGAACGCTATCTGCCCGGGCCCCATCCTGACGCCCCTGCTGGAAAAATTGTACGCCTCTGATCCGGCCAAACGCGCTCTGCGGCTCAACCGCATCCCCATGGGGCGCTTCGGCAAAGCCGAGGACATCGTCCATGCCGCGATGTATCTCGCGTCGGATGAATCCACGTGGGTCAACGGCGCCAGCCTCGTCGTGGATGGCGGCATCACAGTGAACTACTTCTAGGCCGCAGGCGGCCGCTTGGTGTGCCAGTCGGTTTCGCGCTGGTAATTCATGCCGATTTGCAGGAGCGTGTTCTCGGCATACAGATTGCCGGTGATGGATAGCCCCAACGGCAAGCCGAGCGGGCCGAAGCCCATCGGCACGGATAGGCATGGCACATAACACAATGCGCCTAACACGGCATAACCGCCCCGCCCGCGAAACGCGGTTTGCAGGTTGGTGTCAAGCGTCACGGCCTCGCCGAGCAGGGTCGGCGCCACCAGCGCATCGAAATCGTTGAACACGCCCAATAAGGCCC
>JACQEC010000316.1 GCA_016200765.1 Chloroflexota bacterium
GCTGGCAACCGCGCACACCGGCCATGGCGGCTAACCTCACCGACCACATCTGGTCCATGGATGAACTACTCAGCTTCCGCATCCCGCCAAAGCATTTATGGGCCGTTTAGAGCCGTGCCTCATTAAAGGGACACTACCTATACGTCAATCAGCAGATTTATTCTGACGTGTGGGTGCTGCTCGGAACTTATAAGCTGCCAGCCAATGTGGCATACGTGTATTTGTATTCGAATTCATATTCAAATACAGAAGGTACCAAGCTGGTTGGCGCAGATGCTGTCAAGTTTCGCTCATATCTCATCTATTTGCCAATTGCTCTGAATAATTCGCCGTGAGCCTTTGATGATGATCTACGCTCGATGACTGCCTACATCATCCGCCGCCTGTTCTGGTATCCGCTCTTGCTGTTGGCCGTGACGACCATTACGCTGGCGCTGGGGCTGTACGGCCCGGGCGACCCGGCGCAGGTCTATCTCGGCAAGCACAGCGACCCGGAGACGGTGGCGCGCATCCGGCAGGAGTGGGGGCTGGATCAGCCGTTCCATATCCAGCTGTTCCACTACATCGGCGACGTCCTGCAGGGCGATTTTCACGAGTCGCTGGTCAAGTTCCCCGGCCAGAAGGTTTCCGACCTGATCCTGAAGCGCCTGCCGGTGACGGTGCAGTTGAACGCGCTGGCGCTGGTGCTGGGCGTACTGCTGGGCGTGCCGCTGGGCATCGTGGCGGCGGTCAAGCACAATCGCGGGCTGGATTACCTGATCAGTTTTGGTGTGATTGGCGCGATTGCCGTGCCGGTCTTTGCCATCACGCCGTTCTTGCAGTGGATACTGGCGCGCGAACTGCCGCTGTGGACGGCGCAGAATCTCGGCGTGAAGATCGGCCTGCCGGTTGGCGGCTGGGACGGCCTCTTGAGCGCCAGCGCCATCTTGCCGGCGATGGTGTTGAGTCCGGGCTATATCGCGGTCTTCGCCCGTCAGACGCGCGCGGGCATGGTGGAGGCGCTGGGGCAGGATTTCATCCGCACGGCGCAGGCTAAGGGACTGCGCGAGCGGCTGGTCGTAGGCCGCCACGCTTTTCGCAACGCGCTCATCCCGTTGGTGACCATCTTCGGGCTGGCGTTGGGCGGGCTGGTGGGCGGCGCGATCATCACGGAGACGATCTTCGGCATTCCGGGGCTTGGCTTGCTAGCCTACGAGGCGCTGAACGCGCGCGACTATCCCATCATTCTGGGCGTGACGCTGATGGTGGCGGCGGCCTATATCACGGTCAACCTGATGGTGGACATCGCCTATCGCTTCATTGACCCGCGCATCCGCTATCAATAGTTTCACCGCCGAGAACGCCGAGAGCGCCGAGTTGCTGATATATGTCTGCGCAACAACTTGACCATATCATGGAACTGGTCATCGGGGCGGCAATTGAAGTGCATCTTATTGACTCACGTTACGCAATGATGTCATTGGGCGCGAAGCGAAGCCATCTCCCCGCTGCTTGAAGGAGCTATCGCACCAGGCGCTGGTCGGTTGGAGGGCAGGCTTCAGCCGGACGCGGTCAGCGAGCCATCGCACCGGCTGAAGCCCAATGGCATTAAGTTAAGGATCACGCCAACTCCCGAAGTAACCAGACAAAGGCGTTTTCTGGGCTTCAATCGGGCAAACTAGCCCCTGGCGCCATCGCACAACGCTTAACTTAATGCCATTGGGCTGAAGCAATTCCCGGATGACGCTCGGCGCTCTCTGCGCCCTCGGCGGTGAGAAATTCATGCGTAGAGAAGCGCTCTTAACAGAAGAGGCACTAGAGGTACTGCCGCCCGTGCGCGGCTACTGGCGCGAGTTCTGGCGGCGCTTCAGCCGCAACCGGCGCGCGACGATCAGTCTGGTGATTATCGCGGGCATGTTTATCACGGGCATCTTCACCGAAGAACTCGCGCCCTACTGCCACACCACCCAGAACCTGCGCGCGGTGGATCAGGAGCCGAGTCTGGCCCACCTGCTCGGCACGGACAATCTGGGGCGCGACCTTTTGAGCCGCCTCGTCTGGGGCGCGCGCACGGCGGCGATCGTCTCGGTCACGGTGATTCTGCTCGAACTGGTCATCGGCTTGCCGCTGGGGGCGCTGGCGGGCTACTTTGGCGGTAAGATTGACTCCGCGATCATGCGCGTCGCCGATTTGCTGTTCGCCTTTCCGGAATTCCTGTTCGTGCTGTTCATCGCGGCGACGGTGCGGCCCTCGATCCTGACATTGATTAAGGACATCGGCGGCAGTCTGGGGCTGAAGCGCGGGGTGAACTGCGCGGCAGACTACGTCTCGTTCGCGGATTTTGTCGTGGTCATCGCCGCGCTGTCGTTTGTGGGCTGGCCGGGGCTGGCGCGGCTGGTGCGCGGGCTGTTCTTGAGCCTGCGCGAGCGCGAGTTCGTCGAGGCGGCGCGGGCCATGGGCGCGCCGCACATGCGCATCATTTTCAACCACCTCCTGCCGAACGCCCTACCAACGCTCATCGTGGCGATGTCGCTGGGCATGGGCGGGGCGATTCTGGCCGAAACGAGTTTGAGTTTTCTCGGCATCGGCATTCAACCGCCGAACGCCAGTTGGGGTAATACGATACTGGAGAACTATACCTTTTGGCGCACGCGGCCTTATATGATTCTGATCCCCGGCTCGGTGCTGGCGGTGGTCGTGCTGGCCTTTAACTTTCTGGGCGAGGGGTTGAACGAGGCGCTGAACCCGAAGACGTAGGGCGGTTCATTCATAGCATTCATGCCGAATTATCTTTAAGGAGGTTTATGGGGACACTGTTAGAGGTGAAGAACCTCACCACAAAATTCTATACGCAGGATGGCGTGGTCAACGCCGTGAACGGCGTCTCCTTTCATGTGGACGAAGGCGAGACGCTGGGCATCGTAGGCGAATCCGGGTCGGGCAAGAGCGTTAGCCAGCTCTCCGTGATGCGCCTGATTCCGATTCCGCCCGGCAAGATCACCGATGGCGAGATCGTCTTTCAGGGGCGCGACCTGCTGAAAATC
>JACQEC010000043.1 GCA_016200765.1 Chloroflexota bacterium
GCCGCCCACCCGCGCGGCAATCTCCAGAAAATAGAAGCGGCCATCGGCCTGCGCCTTGATGTACTCGGCGTGATTCACGCCGCGCACCATGCCCAGCGCGCCGATCACCTGCCGGTTCAGCGCGAACAGCGCCTGCGCGTCTGCCGAATCGCGCGGCAGGGTGCGCGTGGTGAAGATGCCGCCGCCGTGCGCCACGCTCATCGGCGGCCGCCCGTACTGGTGCGCGGTCACGAACGCAATCTCCCGCTCGGAGATGATGGAGTCCACGTGAAACACGTCGCCGGGGACGAACTGCTCCAACAAGTATTGCGACTGCTCGTCGCCCAGCGTGTCGAGCCAGCGCCAGACCTCCTCCGCCGACTCGACCTTCTTGATGCCCATCGAGCCCGCCGACGAGCGCGGCTTCAAGACCCACGGCGGCGGCACGCGGCCCATGAACTCGCGCAGGCGGTCGTAGTTGAACAGGCCGCTGAACTCCGGCACCGCGATGCCGCCCGCCCGCGCCTGCATCCGCATCGCCAGTTTATCGCGGAAGAAGCGCGCCGCGCTGTCGCCGATGCCGGGCAGGCGCAGGTGCTCGCGCAGGGCGGCGGCGGTCTCCACGTCGAAATCGTCCAGCGGCGTGATGCAGTCTATCATGCGCGAGCGGCAGAGATAACTGACCGCGTTGATCACATCCTGCCGCCGCGACAGGTCGGGCATGAAGTAGCTTTCGTCAATACTGCTGTGCGGCCACGCCTCACTGCGGCGCGTCTCTTTGGTCAACAGAATGACGTGACAGCCCTGCCGCTTGCTCTCCTCGATAAACGTCGTGCCTTTGAACTCACTGCTGATGCAGAGCATGGTGATGGGTCGCGCTTCAGACATGGCATAGACTCCTTCTGATGTTATCACTCCGGGATCGTTTCCCCGCTGGCAATCGCATGGGGCGGAAAGGCGCTCTCGTGCAGGTTCACGCCGATCTCCACGTTGCGGCCCACGCGCAGGCCGGGCGGGACGCGCGTGCCCTTGCCGATCAAGGTCAGGCCGGTGTTGAGGCGCTGGGGCGCGCGCCGGCTCGGCGTGTCGTCGCCGCCGCCGATGCGCGCGCCGCCGCCGATGACAACTTGCTTATCCACGATCACCCGGTCGAGCGCCGCGCCTTCGCCGATGACGCTGTCGTGCATGATGATCGAATCGCGCACCACGGCGCCGGGCGCAATATAGACGCCGGGCGCAATGACCGAGCGCGACACCTGCCCATCCACCCGACAGCCGTCGCACAGCAGGTTGCCATCCACGCGCGCGTCGGGGCCGACCAGCGCGGCGGGTTGCTCCTCACTGCGCGTGTGAATGACCCATTCGGGGTGGTAGAGGTCGAGCGCGGGCGTCTCGGCCAGCAAGGCCATGTTAGCCTCCCAATACGACTGCGCCGTGCCCACGTCATCCCAATAGCCCTGAAAAGCGTAAGCCATCACGCGGCGGCGCTTCAACAGCGCGGGCATGACCTCGCGGCCAAAGTCGTGATGCGCGCGCCCTTCGCCGGTCAGCCAATCAATCAGCGCCTCGCGCCGGAAGACGTAGATGCCCATGGACGACAGCGTGCTGTGTGTGCGCTGGGGCTTTTCTTCAAAATCCGTGACCCGGCCGCCGCTGTCGAGGCTGACCATGCCGAAGCGGTGCGTGTCGTGCGGACTGACCGCGCGCACGGCCAGCGTCACATCGGCGCCGCTCTCGTTGTGGCGGCGGAGCAAGGGCTGGTAGTCCATCTTATAAACATGGTCGCCGGACAGAATCAAGACATGGTCGGCTTTCTGCTCAACCACCACATCCAGATTAAAGCGCACGGCGTCGGCGGAGCCTTCCTGCCAGACGCCGGCATCGCCGCGGTGGCTCTGGTACGGCTGGAGCAGGCGCACACCGCCGCGCGCGCGGTCGAGGTCCCACGGCTTGCCGATGCCGATATGCTCATTCAGCGAGCGCGGCTCATACTGCGTCAGCACGGCCACGTCATACAGGCCGGAGTTGACGCAGTTTGAGAGCGTGAAGTCAATGATGCGGTATTTGCCGCCGAACGGCAGGGCCGCGCTATTGCGCAGGGCGGTCAACACGCCCAGCCCGTGGCTTTGCCCCCCGGCCAGTATCATTACGATAACATCCATCGTTACTCCGGCCACTCCACTTTGTCATAGACCTCTGCGAGGGCTATCTCCACTTCAAGTGACGGGATGACCAGTGTATCTTCCGGCTGATCGTACGCATCGAACACCCACTGGCCCCGCTCGTCTCTATGCAGGCATTCAAGATAGAGGCGCGACTGGTCAATCAACAGGTAATCGCGCAGGGTAGGCAACGGGCGATAGAGGGCAAACTTGCGGGTGCGGTCATAGTCTCGGGTGGATTCAGACAGCACTTCCGCGATGAGCACCGGGTTGGTCAGCGTATCCACCCGCCCCGGCGCAAATTCCGGCTTGCCGCAAACGACCATCAGATCGGGATAGGTGTACAGGCCGCTGGGCTTGACCAGAAGGCGCATATCGCTCATATAGATACGGCATGGTTTTGCTCGCAGACGCTGGTGCAGTTCCGCATGGAGGTTGCCCGCGATCAGGTTATGGTTACTCGACCCACCCGCGAGCGCGAAGATTTCGCCCTGATAGTATTCGCTTTTGCGCTCCGCCTTTTCTTCGAGCGCCAGATACTCTTCAGCCGTATAAACCTTTTTGATCGGTAGGGCCGTATGCCACCTCGTTCTACAGGCTTTACTCCAAGGGCCATTCGCTATCTGCCATTCCCTACTGTTGCGCCGGTCGGCACGCGAGAGCCGAAGGGCGCAAACGCCTCCTCCTGCGCGCCGGACTGCACGACCACGTTGCGCCCAACGCGGATGCCCGCCGGGATGTGCGCGCCCTTGCCGACGACGGTGAGGCCGGTGTTGAGCCGGTCGGGCTCGGCGGTGTTGGGCGTGGCAAAGTCGTCGCCGTCGCCGAGGCGCGCTCCGGCGCCCACCACGACATTCTTATCCACAATCACCCGGTCGAGCGCCGCCCCCGCCCCGATCCAGCTGTCGTTCATCACAATCGAATCGCGCACCAGCGCGTCGGGTGAAACGTACACGCCCGGCGACAGCACCGAATGCTCGATGCGGCCGCGCACCACACAGCCGTTGGCGACCATACTGCGCGCGACCTGCCCCTGCAGGCCGATCTTGACCGGCGGCCGCTCCTGACTCAAGGTGTGGATGACCCATGCCGGGTCGTACAGGTTGAGCGGCGGGTCGGGCCGGAGCAGGGCGAGGTTCGTCTCCCAGTACGACTGGAGGGTGCCCACGTCCACCCAGTAGCCGTCAAAGGCATAGGCAAAGACGCGGCACTGCTCAATCATCGCGGGGATGACGTGCTTGCCGAAATCCAGTTCGGGGTGCGCGCGCCGTCCGGCGATCAGGCGCTCGGCGAGCGTCTGCATGGTGAAAATATAGATGCCCATGGAGGCCAGCGTGCCCTTGTCGCGCGCCCTGGGCTTCTCGTAAAATGCTGTGATGCGCTGGTCGGCGTCCACCGCCATAATGCCGAAGCGGTTAGTCTCCTCCTGCGGCACGTTCATCACCGCAACGGTCAGATCGGCGCCGCGCTCTTGATGAAAGCGCAGCATGGGGCGGTAGTCCATCTTGTAGATGTGGTCGCCGGAGAGGATGAGGGCGTGGTCGGCGCGCTGTTCGCGGACGTAATCGAGATTTTGATAGACCGCGTCGGCGGTGCCCGTGTACCAGATTTGCCCTTCGCGCCCCTGATACGGCTGGAGGAGGCGCACGCCGCCGCGCGCACGGTCGAGGTCCCACGGCTTGCCGATGCCGATATGCTCGTTCAGCGAGTGAGGCCGGTACTGGGTCAGGATCGCGATGTTATAGATGCCGGAGTTGACGCAGTTCGAGAGGGTGAAGTCAATGATGCGGTACTTGCCCGCAAACGGCACCGCCGGCTTCGAGCGCTCGGCAGATAGGACGGACAGCCGTGTGCCCGCGCCGCCGGCCATCACAATCGCCAGCACTTGAGGCATGATGAAAACCTCCCCTTCACCCGCGAAACAATCTCTCCAGACCCGGCAGGAACATGTCTTCCACCACCACGGGCCACGATAGGCGCTGGCCGAGCTCGTCGCCCTGCTCCAGCAGACTGCGCGCGGCGTGCTCGTCTCGCGGCAGGCGGGAGACGATTTTCTGCGCCGTGGCCCGCGCGGTGATCGCCTCAAGCACGTCGCGTTGCCACTGGCCGAGGCCCAGCAGTTCGGATAGGCTGCGGCTCTGATAGCGCGGCGGCAGGGTGACGTAGTCGGCCAGCACGATGTTGGGCAAGGCCAACCCGCCGGCCTTCGATATGAAGCCGACACAGCCGCAGACGTTGCTCAAACAGCAGAGCGCGCCCGCCGATAGCGGTTCGATCTGGCCGATGCCGAACGGCTCGTAGATAGATTGTCCGAATTCGAGATCACTGCCGTTGCGAATGTCGGCGAAAGACATCTCGGCCGGCATCCGCAGGCCGCAACGGTCGCGGCTCCAGCCGAACTGGTTGACCAGCACGATGCGGCTGGCCTGCGCTGAATCATTATAACGCGCGAGCGCCTGAAAGGTCTCAACTTCCAGCCCCGCCAGGTCGCCGTTGTCCGCGCGGTGGGCGACCGGCCAGCCATACTGCGCTTCCCAGCGCATCACGTCTTCTGCGCGGCGGCCCGACGGGATGGAGGAGCTCAACAGGTAGAGGATCGCCGTTTCGCCGCGCGCGGCCAGCAGGCCGTCGAGTTCTTCCATCACGCGCACATCGCGCCAGAGCGCCTTGCTCTGCACCAGACGGGTCACATGCGTGAACACCCACGACAGGCGGAATCCATAGAGGTTCTCGGCGTAGCGCTGAAGCCGCTGTTTGCTCGCGAAGCGTTCGGTGAGGCTGACGGCTTGCGCCGGCGCCCCGTTATAGACCAGCGCGATGGGGCGCGCGGCGAAGGCCGGTGAGAGGAAACGCAGTTCGTCCACCACCAGATCGCCCACCGCAAACACACCGTCGCACTGCGCCGCCGCGCTGACCAGCGCGTGCTTGAAGAAGCCGCGCTGACTGCCGAAGACATCTTCCAGAAAGCGGCCCTGTTGGCGGGCGGCGACCATCACGTTATAGAAGCGCGTGTCGTGGCCGGGGTGGAATTCGACCAGCGGCCGCACGCTGGCTGTCTCATGCGCGTAGAAAACCGTGCGGTACACGCCGGGCTGGTGGCGCGCCGCGCTGAACGCCAGCGGCAGGCCGAGCCACTCGTGAGCGATGATGGCGGCGCGTTGCGCTTGCCCGCTATCCGGCTCCGCGCCGTCCACCAGCGCGGCCAGCCCGGCCGCCGTTGGCTCGGCGGCGTTCAGGTAGAGGTTGTACTCGTCCAGCCACTCATAGCGCGTGCTGTCAATACCGTAGCGTTCCCAGAGATGATACTTCAACCCGTTCGCCGCCGCCGGGTCGGCGCCGCGCGGGTCCACCAGCAGGATTTCGTGCTCGGCATCCCCGAAGCGGCGTGTGCCGTAGAGCAGGCGCACACGGTAGCCCAACTCGACCTGCGTCAGCGCGCGCGCTACATCGGGCGGCACGTCGTAGAAGCCGTCGTGCGCGGAGTAGCGCGCCTTGAAGCCGTTGCGCGGCGCATACAGCCGTTCCATCTCCAGCCGATCCCACGGGTTGAAGGGGCCAGCGACGAGGGTGCGGCGCACGGCGCGGTTGTACGCTGGCTGGCTAAGCAGGCCGTCGAGCACCGCGCCGATGCCGCCAACCTTCACACCCGCTTCGTGGGTGGCGTGGACGACGAGAGCAAAGTCAGTCAATGTCATAAACAATCAAGAGGGGTGCATCTCGATGGGCAATAGAGAAAGCACAAAGTTGTAGATTGCATCAGCATCTTTCAGGGCCTGATCGAACTCCGTTTTGGTCGGCTCGGACGCCATAGCGGGGTAGCGGAACCGGATCGCGTAAGGCGTCAGCCGCTGTCCAACATCCAGCCATACCGAGAACTGATTCTCATGAGTAGCGGCGAGCATCACCAAGAGCCGAATATCATGGGTCTTCTCGAAGGGTTGGTCGCTGTAAACGAGGAATCCTTTAACCGCCTTTTCGGCTGTCTGCTGGCAATGGAAGATGGCTGTATCCAAATATGGATCAGGATCCACCGAGAGCTTGCGGGCGGTTCCCAGATCATGCTTGGCTGTGGTCAGCCAGTTCCGCACGAGTTGTCGTTTCGCTTCGCTCATAGAGCACTTTACCCTGTTCGCTGATCGCATGTTCCAACGAGGCAGGCACGTCGCGGAAGAACTCAAACTCGGCGCGCGTTTTGACCAGAATATCGGCGGGCACGAGTAATTCGCCTATGGCGCGAGAAGCACAGACCATGCGCTCGTATTCAGATAGAGAGCTGGTCGGAATGATCACGAGCAGGTCTAGGTCGCTATCATCGTGTGGCGTCCCCCAAGCGTGGGAGCCGAACAGAATCACCTGCTCCGGCTGAAATTCGTCAATCAGCCGCTGTGTGATCTCCGCCAGTTGGGATTGGTCAATCGTTTTCATGTCAACCTATTCTCACGCTATGCCCTCTACCGCCTCCGGCCAAGTCGCGTCTGCAACCGCAGTCATTACCGGCGGCCAAGCGAGCCCTCTGCGCTATGGCCCCGGCGGCGAGTGAGAAGCGAATTGTACTTCTGGATAATCGAGCGATGGACCGTTCAGCAAGGGCGACGGCTGATTCTTCAAATACCTGCCAAAGAACGCGAGCATATAGGCATCTACAACCTGCAGGGTGCGTTCGCCGTTTAACGCTCCTCTCTCCGGCAGAAGCCCGCTGACCGGCGACAGGAGCGGATAGTCGCCAAAGTCATCGTGGAGGACGCCCGCGAGCTTGAGATGAACGGCGGGCGCGCTGACCTTTTGATACAGCGTGTCGAGACGCGCCAGATTGTCCATCTTCCACATTTTCGTCTCGCTTTGCATGAACATAAATGGCTGACGCAACGGCTCCGAGACCATGGTCTCTGGCAGAGGCTCATACCAACCGTCCTGGACGAGACCGGCTTTGCAACGCGCATCAAGATGACAGGCCCAGACAACCGCCCCGCCGCCGAGCGAGACGCCCGTCAAACCGATTCTTTGCAAGTCAAGTTTCCCTGCAAAGCGCGCATCCAGTTGGCCCGCGTTCAACCGTTGCAACTGATCCATCACGAAACGCTCATCGGCAACCACAGTCGCTTGCAAGGCTTCGCGCATTGCTTGATCGCCGGGTAGATTTTGCCCCGCCGGAGGCAACATCGCCGGATCATTCAACACGACGCGTCCGTTCGAGAAAACGGTGAACGCCGCGGCATAAGCATGGTCAATGGCGACAGCCACATAACCTGAACTCGCCAGCGCTTCCATCTGATTGACGCCGGCGTTGCGATAACCCGTATAGCCGTGAGAAAGAATAACCAGCGGATAGGGCGCTCCGTCGTTCCGAATCGGCGCGTCGCCATAAGTATGCGTGCGCACCAGCCGCAAATGGTCGAGCGCAAAGGCAGGCACTTTGAGAATGTCAGCGAAGGCGGGCAATGCCGCATCGAAATTGTCCAAGAGGGGAATCGTCTTGGCGTCTGCCGTGGGCAGGGCGGGATACCAGACCTGAACCATCAATTCGCGTTTGGCGTTCGGGTCGGACGAATAGGTTTCGACGCGCGTCGTGTCCGTCCAATCGTACAGGACGGAACCGACCGCATAAGGACCGGGTGGCGTTGGCAAGCGCGGCACCGGAAGGATGACGGGCAATGTAGCGGCAACGAACCACCAAACGAATCCGAAGCCGCCGGCGAGGAACGCCAACGCTCCGCGCGCCGGGGGTCGGTCGGTGTTTTTCAACAGACTCGGCAAAGTGCGCAAAAACAGCGCGGCCGTCAAAACGTAAGAGAGCGCCATCTGCCAGCGATATTGCTCCATCACCAGATGCGCGAGGGTGATGATGACGGTCGCGGCGGGCAAGAACTTCGCCCAGCGAATTGCTGGGCGTAACGGGACGTACACCATCAACAAGGCGGCCAAGTTCAACAGCAGAATGACCATTTCGAGCAAACGCATTGGGATCCTTCCAAACCATCAGGGCAGGGCAGTCCGGCCGGATAATGTTGCTGATGGCGAGTTGGCCTTCGGCGCCAAGAGCGCGTTCCGGAAGCGGGTATAAACCGCGCCTACATTTGGCCTATTCGCTGTTCAATTTCCGCGATCAGGAACGGCAAGTTTGGCTGTGTGAAGCTCAACTCAGGCGCAGGGATCCGGTTGTGCTTGATATCAGGTGGCGTGTGTTTGTGATGCGGGTATGTGCTGTGCAAAACCGGATCACCTGGATGGGGTTGCGAATCGTACCAGTACAACTTTTCCCCTGCGCGCCAGACTTCATAGCCATACCAGTCTATCATGGCAGGCAAACGGTGATACACGATACGCTGACGGACGACCAGATGAAATTGCTGGTCGAAGACGACCTCGCCGGCGACTCGCGCCAGTGACGCGCCCACACGGATAAACGTGAGTGTTGAACGGCGAATACTCGGAAATCGCTCGCCAAGCGTGTAGATAAATAGCTCGTAGTCTTGTGCGGTGCGCAAGGGGTTGCTCATTGCGCCACATGAATGAGTCCACTAAGGCTGGGCGTATGGCTTTGAACGCGCAGAATCGCATCACGGTACTCGGTCTGGCGAGCCAGCCACGTCCGATACACGCTGGCCCACTCCCCAAAATCCAGCATCCAGCGATCGTCTTCAGGCTCCTCTCCATTGGCATAAGCCGCGTAGAACGTTTCCGAGCGAATGCCGTACTTGCGCTCAAAGGCGAGCAACTCTTCTTCCAGCGCGTGAATATCAGCCAGAATCTCTTGAATGGTCATAATCACCCTCCTACACGGTTACGCCGTTCAGGCAGAAAACTCCAAGCCAACCGGTTTCACACCACGCCCTCTTCCGTCTCCGCAATCAACTGATTGACCACGGCCTTCATACTGCCACTGCGCTTGAAGGCGGCAAGCTGGCGGTCGGCGCTGGTGCCGCCGTCCATGATCTGATAGGCGTAGGCGATCTCCTTGCGACTGCCCAGCTCATCTATCACGTCGCCGAGGAACCAGTCAATCAGCTCGTGAATCAGCTCGCGCGCGGGCAGTTCCTGCTGTTTGCCGAAGTCAATCAGTTTGCCGTCCAGCCCGTAGCGCACGGCGCGCCACTTGTTCTCCTCTATCAGCGCCGCCGGATAGATGCGGAAGGTGATGTTGTCGCGGCGCAGTTTCCACAGTTTATAGACCAGCGCCTGAAAGAGGGCCGCGATGCAGACCGCCTCGTCCACGCGCGTGCAGACGTCGCAGATGCGGAACTCCAGCGTCGGGTACTTCGGGTTGGGGCGCGCGTCCCACCAGATTTTCGTGGCGTCGGGGATGGAGTTCGTCTTGACCAGCGTGTCCACGAACTGCTGGAAGTCGGCGTGCGAGTGAAACTCGCGCGGGATGCCGGTGCGCGGGAAGTTGCGGAAGATGACACTGCGGTACGACTTCAGCCCCGTCTCGCGCCCCATCCAGAA
>JACQEC010000045.1 GCA_016200765.1 Chloroflexota bacterium
CTGGTCTGCGCGCTGGCCGCGCAGGCGCTCGGTCCCCAGAACGTGCTGGCGGTCATCATGCCCTACCGCGCCAGCAGTCCCGCCAGCGAAGCCGACGCGCGCGCGGTCGCCGCGCATCTCGGCGTGCCGGTGCGGAAGGTTGAGATTTCCGCGATGGTTGAGCCGTATCTGCAAGCCAACCTGAACCTGTCATCGGTGCGGCGCGGCAACGTCATGGCGCGCACGCGCATGATCGTCCTCTACGACCTGTCGGAGGAGTTTAAGGGGTTGGTGATGGGCACGAGCAACAAGACCGAACTCCTGCTCGGCTACGGCACGCTCTTCGGCGACATGGCGTCCGCGCTCAACCCGGTTGGCGACCTCTACAAAACGCAACTGCGCCAACTGGCGCGCGCCCTGCAAGTGCCGCTCGCCGTCATCGAGAAGCCGCCGACCGCCGACCTGTGGGCCGGGCAGACCGACGAAGCCGAACTGGGCGTCACCTACGAACTGGCCGACCAGATTCTATACCTGCTGGTGGACGAGCGCTGTACGGAGGCCGAAGTCATCGCGGAAGGGTTTGACGCGGCGGTCGTGCGCGGCCTAAATCTGCGCGTGCGCAACAACCACTTCAAGCGCGTGCCGCCGCTGATCGCCAAAATCACCAGCCGCACCATCGGTACGGACTTTCTCTACCTGCGGGACTGGGGAAGATAGCCTCACCCCCGGCTCCTCTCCCACACCTCCCCACTCCCGCATCTCCCCTCTCCCCCCGACTGGATCGGGGGGAGAGGGGCCGGGGGTGAGGCAACGCTTACACGACCTCGACGGTCGCGCCCGCTTCGGTCAACTTGGCTCTGGCCTGCTCGGCCTCTTCCTTGCTGACGCCCTTCTTGAAGGCGTTCGGCAGGGTCTCCACCGCTTCCTTCGCCTCGCGCAGGCCGAGCGCGTTGTTCGTCAACTCCCGCACGGCCTTGATCACGTTGATCTTCTTGGCCGGGTCAACGGCCTTCAGCACCACATCGAACTCGGTCTTCTCGACGACTGCCGGGGCCGCCGCCGCGGGCGCCGCGCCCGCCATCATCGGCATCGCTCCGGCGGCCATTGGCGCCGCCGCGCTCACACCCCACGCCGCTTCCAGCATCTTGGCGAGCTGCGCGGCCTCCAGCACCGTCAGCGTCCCCAACTCCTCAACCAACTTGGCAAGGTCTGCCATTGTTTATCTCCTTTTCAGATTGTTCGTGCAGTACGACTGAGAAACGTTACGACAGCGCGCTCGTCACGACCCCGATCAGGCCGCCGCGGGTGCGTCGGCCTGCTCTTTGTCTCCATACGCCTTGACCACATTCACCACCTGACGCACACCGCCGGCTACGACGCCCGCGAGGCGGCTGGCCGGTGAAGCAATCAATCCCAGCAACTGCGCCCGGATGACGGACAGCGGCGGCATGGTCGCCAGCGCCTCGACCTCTTTGGCCGACAAGATTTGCTGGCCGAGCACCGCTCCCTTGAGCTGGAACTTCTCGGCTTCCTTGGCGAAGTCCAGCAGGACCTTGGCCGTGGCCGACATATCGCCATAGGCAAAGCCGAGCGCCACTCGCGCAGTTTGCGGCGCAAGGCGTTGAACTGGGGCATCGTCATCCCTTGATAACTGGTGACGTACACCGCCTGACTCTTCTGAATCTTTGCCAGAATACCGGCGGATAGTTCTTCTTTCTTTTGACGGGTTATTGCCAAATGACTCACCTCCTTCTGCAATAAAAAAGTCTTTGGGCCATACCGCGGCACAAAGACTCTGTCAGACGACGGGCCGCCGGCAGTCAATGCCAGCCGCTCGCCGCTTTCATCATCTCTGCCTCGGCAGGCGCTCATTAAGCCCGCGCATCGCGCGGGACACCTGCGGTCAACAGCAAAGAAAATCCAAACCCCACCGGCGTTCGCCGTTTAGGGTCTGGATGTTGGGTTTAGCTTGCTCTAATGGGCTATCGCTTCGTTCACGTTCAGGTTGATACCCGGCCCCATGGTGGCGCAGACCGAGATGCTGTGCACGTACTGGCCCTTGACCGCCGCGGGCCGCGCTTTGGCGATGGCGTCGAACAGCGCGCGCAGGTTTTCCCGCATCTGCGCCTCGCTGAAACTGACCTTGCCCACGCCCACGTGAATGTTGGCGGTCTTGTCCACTTTGAACTCGACGCGCCCGCCGCGCAGTTCTTT
>JACQEC010000323.1 GCA_016200765.1 Chloroflexota bacterium
CGAGCGCTTCGAGTTCCGAGCCGGTGACGATGAACTCGATGCGCGCCACCTGCGCCGACAACTGCCCCGTCTTGGGCGACGTATAGGCCGACGACTTGTGCCAGTACGAGCGCACACGACTGCGCAGGTTGATGGCTTTGCCCACGTAAATCACGGCGCCCTGTGCGTCCTTCATCAGGTAACAGCCGGGCTTGGTGGGCAGCGCGTCGAGTTGGTCTTGAATGGACGGGGGAACGGTCTCGTTCATGCTCAACGATCAGTCGCGGCTGTCGGGGGTCATCACGCTGGCCGTGACGGCGGTCGAGAAACGCGACCAGCGCGGGAAGTTCCACAGATTGTGCAGAAGCCGGTTCGCCAGCATCACGCAGATCAGGTCGCGCTCCGGGTCCGCCCACGCGAACGTGCCGGCGACCCCGCTGTGCCCGAACGTCTGCGGCGAGGTGAACTCGCCGGAGAAGTGGGGGCGCTTGTCGGCGCGCAGGTCAAAGCCCAGCCCCCACGCGCAGTTGTCCCACGTCATAAAGCCCTCGATGCCGCCGCGCAGACCTGCGGTGTGGTTGGTGGTCATCAGCCGGGCCGTCGCCGGCGCGATCACCGCGCGGCCATTGGCCTGTCCGCGATGCAGGAACATCTGGAAGAACAGCGCCACATCGCTGGCGGTCGCCATGATGTTGCCGGCCGGGTGCGACTGGCGGCGCGCATAGGCTGAATTGAAACGCTCGTTGGCGCTGCCCGGGTTGGGCACGCCGCCCACGTGGGCGATGCGCCCATAGAGCGAGGCGGGCGGAGCGATGTACGATTCGTGCATCCCGGCCGGGGCGAACAGCCGCGCGCGCATGAACTCCGGGTACGACTGGCCGCTGGCCGCCTCGACGATCAAGCCGAGCATCCCGAAGCCGACGTTGCTGTACTCAACCTTACTGCCGGTCGGCGCCTCCAGCCGTGACTTCGGGTAATTCCGCAACTGCGCGGGCGTGTCGGCGCCCGGCGGCAGGCCCTCCATGATCTCCGGGCCGGGGTCTTGCGGCAAGCCCGACGTGTGGGTGAGCAGGTGCCGCACCGTGATGGCATCGCGCCATTCGCCCCGGAACGCGGGCACGATGGCCCCGACCGGGTCGTCGAGCGAAATCTTCCCCTCTTCGACCAGCATCATCACCGCCGTGGAGGTCATCGGCTTGCCGATGGAGGCGATGTGGAACAGCGTCTGAAGCGACACCGGCGATGCGTCGGCCCCCGAGCCGGTCGGGGAGGGCGCAACCCGGCCGCCGTAGAACTCGCCGACGATCCGCCCGCGCCGCACCACCACGCTGGCGACAGCCGTAATCACGCCCTCATCCAGCCATCGTTGGAGATGGGCAAAGGCGCGCTGTAAGCGCTCGGACGACAGGCCGGCAGATTCGGGTGAGGCGGTAGGGAGCATGTCCTTCTCCTGCGGATAGAATCGGAACTTCACGCCGCGAAAGCGTAAGGCTATTGTAGTGGAGTGATGGAGTGATTGCAAGCGGATTGCTGTGGCAACCGTGCGGATGTATAATCTGACACTATCCGAACGCAACACGCTAACCGAACCGGACAGGCAACTTGATGGATGATCGGATCGCACTGCTGAAAAAAAACTGGCTGTTGGCCGCCCTGCCCGACCAGGCGCTGGAAGAGCTCATCCAGCGCACGCCCAAAATATCCTTTCAAGCCGGCGAAGTGATCTTTCACGACGGCGACACCGGCACAACCATGTACATCATTGAGTCCGGGGCGGTTGATATCATCAAGCACGCCAGCGACCACGAGGTCTTGCTGGCTACCTTCCACGCGGGCGATGCGTTTGGCGAGATGGCGCTGATCGAGGACGCGCCGCGCGTGGCCATGGCGCGCGCCAGCAGTGACGTGGTCTTGTTGGAGATGGACAAGCCGGCCGCGATCAGCATTCTGACGACCCGGCCGGAATCGTTTTACCAGACCGTGCGTGTCTTGAGTTCGCGTCTGCGTCAAGCCGACTTGAGCCGCATTACGGAGCTACTGCGCAAGAACGCGGAATTGCAAGAGGCCTACAGCCAACTGCAGGCCGTCTATCAGGCGACTCTGGCCACGTTATCCACCGCGCTCGACCTCCGCGACCGGGCGACCGAGGGGCACTCGCAACGGGTTACAGCCTACTCCCTCTTGATTGCCGAGGAGATGGGCATCGCCGAGGAGACGCTCAAGTATATCCGCTTTGGCGCGCTGCTCCACGATATTGGAAAAATCGGCGTTTCCGATTTAATCTTGCGCAAGCCGGGCAAACTCACCGACGACGAGTGGATCGAGATGCGTCACCACCCGACCTGGGGCAAACAGGTGCTCAAGGACATTGAATTTCTGCGCGAGGCGAGCGAAATTGTGTACGCGCACCACGAGAAGTTCAATGGCAAGGGCTATCCGCGCGGCTTGAAGGGCGAGGAGATTCCCATCGGGGCGCGTATCTTTGCGATTGCCGACGTGTTTGACGCGCTCACCCTGGAGCGGCCCTACCGTTCCCCCATCCCGCCGGAGGTGGCGCGTGATGAGATCGTCAAGGACTCCGGCGAGCATTTCGACCCCAAAGCGGTTGCGGCGTTCTTGCGCGTCTTCCCCCAAATTGTCGAAACGATGCAACAATATGTGGAAATCGCGATGAGGCCGCGCCCGCCAGAGTGACGAGTGACGATCTTCAATTTCAGATTTTAGATTTTTCGCACAGCGTGTCAATCTAAAATCAAAAATCTGAAATCTCAAATCAACCCTGCACACCGGTCGCGCTGATGCGTCAGCCGACACCCGTCACCCTCACGCCGGGGGCCGGGCGCTTGCGCACGTACAGGCAGCCGATCACCAGCAGTCCGAGCAGAATCAACCCGCTCGTGACGCGAAAGACGGCGGCAACCCCAAACACCTCCGCAATCACCCCGAAGGCTAACGGCCCCACCATACTGCCCAGACTGCCGGCGGTGCTGTAAATGCCGATGATCTGCCCGCGCGTCTCCGCGGTGGATTGCTCGATGATCAGCGCCTGCCCCGACGGCAGGAAGATGCCGAATGCGATCCCTTCGATGACGAGCAGAACGCCGAGCAGGACGAGCGCATTGGTCTGCGCCATGCCCGCCACGACGACGGTCTCAATCAACAGGGCGGCGAACATCACCCAGCGGCTCGGCAGGCGGCTGGTGATCGTGCCCGATGGCAGGCGGGCGAGCGCCGAGCCGAACGAGCGCGCCGAAAACATCGAATTGATGGCCGCCTGCGAGGCGTGCGACTCGGCGGCGTAGATGGGAAAGAAATTTGTGATAGCGCTAAACGACGCGCTCATCAACAGACTGGCGAGGTTGCCGGCGACCAGATGCGGGTTGCGGAGAAGCGGTCCAACCGCGCCCCACGTAAAACCGGCGCGGCGCGTCAGCGAGCCTGTTTGCGCCGGCCGCACAGGCCTCAACCCCTTCAGCGCCACGCCCGCCCCCACCAGCGCGAGCGCGGAGGCCACCCCATAACTGGCGGCAATACCAAAGCCCACCGCGACCGCCGCCCCGACCAGCGGCCCGACGCCGAAGCCCAGCCCCATCGCGGTGGTGTACAGGCCGAAGGCTATGCCCTGCTCCTCGCGGCTCACCACGTCCCCCACATAAGCGGTTCCAATGGAGAAGGTGGAAACCAAGGCAACGCCGAAAAGAACCCGGCCGGGAAAGAGAAAATAGGCGTTGGGCGCGAGCGCGAACAGCGCCGTAGCCAAGGCGAACTCCACCATGCCCAGCGCCACGACCACCCTGCGGCCATAACGGTCGGACAAGACGCCGATGGGCATTGAGGTAATGAACTGCGTCAGGCCCACAACACTGCTCAACGCGCCAATCATGGTCAGCGATGCGCCGAGGTCTTCGGCATAGAGCGAGAAGGTGGGCGACAGGATGCCCGTCACGGTATCTGCCATGAAGATCACCAGGCAGATGGTCAGCACATCGCGGCGCAGAAGGGCGCGCAGGCGGCCGCCGCTCATGCTCCGGTCAATCCCACGCGCGAGGTAAACTCCGGCAGGCCGCGGATGCCGAGGTTGAGGTGGAACAGCGCGCCCGCGCCTGCGCCTTCCTCGGCGCGGCTCTTGCCCACGCAGGCGGTGGTGATGTACATGTCGGTCAGGTCGTCGCCGCCGAAAGTAAGGCTGGAGACTTTGCGCGCCGGGAACGCAATGCGCCGCTCAACCGCGCCCGCCGGGGTGTAGCGATAGAGCGCGGAGCCGTCCCAGCGCGCCGACCAGACAGCCCCCTCGGCGTCCACCGTCAGGCCATCGGGGAAGCCCTCACCTTCCGGCGTCTCGACAAACACGCGCCGGTTGGCGATGTCGCCGGTGCGCTCATCATAATCGAACAGATAGACCTTCCGCGCCGGTGAGTCGGTGTAGTAGAGGCGCTTGCGGTCCAGCGTGAACCCCAGCCCGTTGGATACGCCGATGCCCTCCAGAACGATCCTGATGGAGCCGTCGGGGTCCAGGCGATAGAGTCTGCCGGGGCGCTCTGGGGTGGACATGGTGCCGCAGAAGACGCGCCCGGCGGGGTCGGCGATCACGTCGTTGAAGCGGCTGTCGTGTTCGTCCGGCAGTTCGTCAATGATCGGGTAGAGCCGCCCCTCGCGCCACACGGCAACTGCGCCGCGTGCCATGAACAGCAGGAGCGCGCCGTCGGCTTGCAGGGTGAAGCCGCCGACCGGCTCGCCGCTGTAGCACGACTCGTGGGCGCCGGTGGCTGGGTCGTAGCGATAGAGCCGCCCGTTGGGGATGTCGGTCCAATAGACGCGCCGTTCGGTGGGATGCCAGAGCGGATTCTCTCCGGTGTGGCAAAGCGTGTCGGCTATCAGTTCAGGGTGCACTGGCAATCCTCCAAAACCGTTGAGCGTTACGGGTTCACGGGTTCACGCGTGAATGAAACGTGACGGGTGACGCAACAGCGCGACCGGGAGCCGAGAAACAGCTCGACACTCGTCACCCCCTCACCCGTCACTCGACACTTGTCACTCGTCACCCGCCGGTTCGCGGATGTCTTGGACATTTCGCGCCCGCACAGAGCGGGTTGAGGCGGCGGCAGAGATCATAGATCTCGTCGTAGTCGTAGTCCATGACGATTTCCTCACCGGCGGCGATGTCACGGCTGGCGACGAGGGTGAGCGTGTCATCGTCCCGCCGGACGGTCGCCGCGTTGGGAAAGCACGAGTGATTGAGAAAGCGGGCTTGCTCCGTGCGAGCCGTGTCAAGACAGCGATGGTCGCTGTGCCAGTAGATCGTCCAGTTGTTCTCGTCGCGCTCGCGACGGGTCGCCTCCTCCGCGCTGATGACCTCGCCGCCGATGATCATCAGCACATCGCGCGCCGCGCGGGGCTTCGCGCTGAACAGCCCGCGCCCGCCGATGCGTGATGGGCCGACGACAATCGAGCCGCCGATTGGCGCGATCGGGTTCGTCACGGCGCGCTCTCGACTGCGCTGGCATCTTTGAAATGCGTCGCCAGCGCCGGGTAGAGCGCGCGGAACAGCGGGTAATAGCGGGCATAGGTTTGCGCGGCTGGCGACGGCGCAAGGCGCTCGCCGATCTGAACCGCGCGCGCCGTCGCCTCGTGCGCGTCGCGGAAGAGGCCAACGCCGACGCCCGCGATCAGCGCGGCTCCGAACGCCGCGCCTTCCGTAACATTGACCACGACGATCTCCGTATCCAATACGTCGGCCAATATCTGGCGCCAGAGCGGACTGCGCGCGCCACCGCCGGAGACGCGCACCTGCGCCGCGCCCAAGCCCATCGCCCGCATCAACTCCAGCGAATCGCGCAGGCCGTAGGCGACGCCCTCCAAAACGGCGCGGATGAGATGCGGCTTCTGATGGCGCAGGGTCAGCCCGATAACCGCGCCGCGCGCGTCGGGGTCGGGGTGGGGCGTGCGCTCGCCGGATAGATAGGGCAGGAAGAGCAGTCCCTCTGATCCGGCAGGCGCTTGCGCCGCCTCGGCGGTCAGCAGATCATAGACATCCGCGCCGCTAGAGGCGGCCTGCGCTCGTTCCGGCTGGCCCAGCGCATCGCGGAACCAGCGGAACGACCCGGCGGCAGAGAGCATCACGCCCATCAGATGCCATTGGCCCGGCACGGCATGGCAGAAGGCGTGCAGGCGGCCCTCGGGTTCCAGCCGGAACTGATTGGACGCGGCGAAGACAACGCCCGATGTGCCGAGGGTGACGGACACGATACCTTCCTGAACGATGCCCGCGCCGACAGCGCCCGCCGCCTGATCGCCGCCGCCGCCTGCCACCGGTGTCCCGGCGAGCAGGCCGGTCGCGCGCGCCGCCTCCGCCGAGAGGTGCGCGCTGACCAGCGGCGACTCAAAGCAGTCGGACAGCCAACGTCGCGGGATGTCTAGCGCGGTGAGCATCTCCGGCGACCACTGCCGCCGCCGCACGTCGAGAAGCGCGGTGCCGGAGGCGTCGGATACTTCGGTCGCATACGCGCCGGTCAGGCAATAACGAACGTAGTCCTTGGGCAGGAGCACATGGGCGATGCGCGCGTACACCTCCGGCTCATGCTCGCGCACCCAGACGATCTTTGGCGCGGTGAAGCCGGGCAGAACGGGATTGGCGATCAGGTCGAGCAGGTGCCGCGCGCCGATGCTCTGTGTGATCGCGGCGCACTGGGGGCCACTGCGCTGGTCGTTCCACATGATGCACGGGCGCAGAACGGCGCCGCCGGCATCCAG
This sequence comes from Chloroflexota bacterium, assembly GCA_016200765.1. Classification (GTDB taxonomy): domain Bacteria; phylum Chloroflexota; class Anaerolineae; order JACRMK01; family JACRMK01; genus JACQEC01. The sequence goes on from JACQEC010000323.1 coordinate 6,730, forward strand.
AAGCACGAGGCCGTGCATCTGGCCAGTCAGCCCAACTCCGGCCACCCGTCGCGCGTCCACCCCATCC
>JACQEC010000046.1 GCA_016200765.1 Chloroflexota bacterium
GCTAAGCGCCTTCAGGGCCGCGATGGCCGCCGCCGGTGTGGTGCTCGTCGTGTCGTTGATGTAACGCACGCCCGCGCGTTCGCAGATCAGTTCCAGGCGGTGCGGCACGCCGCGAAAGCCTGCCAGCGCGCGCGCAATCTGCTCTGGCTCTACGCCCGCCGCCAATGCCGCCGCGCAGGCCGCGAGAACATTTTCAAGGTTATGGTCGCCGGGCAGTTGCACGTCGGCGCGGGCCGCAATGTGAGTCACTTGGCTGCCCTGCTTCATGACCACGTTGCCGCCGCTCAGGTAAAGCCCCTCCACGACCCGCGTGCGGCTGAACCAGACAACCCGCGACGCCGCTTGCGCGGCGAACTGCTGTGAGATAGGCTGGTCGGCGTTGAGGATTACCACGTCGTCCGGTTTCTGATGTTGAAAGATCAAGGCTTTGGCCGCCGCGTACTCGGTCATACCGGCGTAGCGGTTCAGGTGATCCGGATAAATATTGGTGATCACCGCAATATGTGGGCTCAGACGATGCGGCGCGATGCCTTCAATCTGCCACGACGATAGTTCCAGCACGACCGGCGTCGTGGCGTCAATCTGGTCCAATAACTCCAGCGCGGAGACTCGCAGATTGCCGGCGATGACCACGCGGGCGTCTTTCTCTCGCGCTTTCGCGGCGGGAAGTTCCGAGAGCATCGCACCGGCTAGCAGGGTGGTGGTAGTCTTACCTTTGGTTCCGGTCACACCCATGACCGGAGCCGGGCACAGCCGAAAGAACAACCCCATTTCCATCTCAATGGGAATGGCATGTTCCCGCGCGAGTTGGAGGAAGGGGTTGTCGTCCGGCACCGCCGGGTTGCGAATGACGAGATCGCTGGCGAGGACGTCGGCCTCGCGATGCTCACCCAGGACATAGCGGATGGGAAGCCCAGCCAACGCCGCGAGCGACGCGTCGAGTTCATCGGCGGTCTTCAGGTCTGTGACCGTGACTTGCGCGCCCTGCCGGGCCAAGAACCGGGCCACGCCCACGCCGCCCCCATGCACGCCCAGCCCCATGACGAGGACGCGGCGGTTGTTAAAGTCCAGTGTGCCCATCTACCATTCGCCGGTCAATGTAACCTTTGGCCGATGGCAAGATGCAGGTCACAAGTTCCAGATCAGCGCCATTGCCAACCTTGAACTTGAGACCTGCGGCTTGCCATCGGCAAGCCTTGAATAACGCTAAGAGACTGTTTCTTAATGCCAGTTGGGTGAGAAAGGCAAGCATGGTTCGACAAGCTCGCCATGCATGGTGAGTCTGTCGAACCATGCGTTTTCGTCGGAAAAACGCACCCTTCGACAGGCTCAGGGTGCTCGTTGCTACGGAAAAAACGATTTAAGAAACAGTCTCTAACACGGTTGAGCCGTGATAACCCCTCAAGTCGCCCGGCTGTCCCGGCGTTGGCCCGTCAGAGCAGGGCCAGCGCGACGCCAAACATCGCGCCGATAATGCCAATGAGCCAGAAACGCTGGGTGATGTGCATCTCGCTCCAGCCGGTCAGCACAAAGTGGTTGTGCAGTGGCGACATCTTGAACAGGCGTTTGCCGCCCGTGCGCTTGAAGTAGGCGACCTGCAAGATCACTGCCCCGGCCTCGGCGACAAAAATGATGCCCACCAACGGCAATAACAGCCACTGCCCGGTCATCAGCGCGACGGTTCCCAGCGTGCCGCCGAGCGCTACCGAGCCGGTGCCGCCCATGAACATGTCCGCCGGGTAGGCGTTAAACCACAAGAATGCCAAAACCGCGCCGACGACCGTAAAGCAGAAAGTCGCCAGCCAGCCCTGGCCTTGCAAAAAGGCTATGATGCCATAGGCCGCGAAGGCTACCGCGGAGCAGGTGCCGGCCAGCCCGTCCAGCCCGTCGGTCATGTTCACGGCGTTGGCAAAGCCGACGATAATCACGATGGCCAGCGGCAACCACAGCAAGCCGATGTCAATCTTCTCCCGCACACCCGGCAGGGCGACGCTGTCGAGGTGGGGAGGGCCGAAGTACAGGACCCCCGCGATGATGCCTGCGATCCCGATTTGCACCGGCAGTTGTTCGCGCGCAAGCAAGCCGCGCCGCCCCGGCCCGCCCCGCACGCTCAGATAGTCGTCTACTGCCCCGAAAATGCCATAGGCCGCCATCGCAAATAGCGGCACGATCAGCGACCGCCCCGCAAAGGCCTGACGCGCAATGCCAAACGTCGCCAACACGCTCTGGCCGAACGCGGTGGACGAGAGAATCTGAACCAAATTGGCGACCAGCGTAATGGCCACCACCGGCCCGATAATCATCAAGCCGCCCATGGTGGGCGTGCCCATCTTCGACTGGTGCTCGACAGGCCCTTCAATGCGGATGGTTTGCCCTATACGGTAGCGCTTCAGCAAGCGAATCAGCGTGGGCCCCCAACCGACCGCCAGAAAAAACGAGATGGCCGCCAGTGTTAAAGAATACGCCATCTATTCGCTGGTCAACGCGGCGACAACTTCTTCCATGGCCATGCCACGCGATCCCTTGAGCAGCACCATGTCGCCCGCTTGTAAGATTTCTTTCAGCCGCTCAATACAGTCGGATTTGTTCGCGCAAAACTGCACGCGCTCCGGCGGTAGTCCCGCTTCGATGGCCGACTGGCCGATCGTGCGCGCGCGGGCGCCGACCGTGATCAGGACGTCGCAGACCTGCGCCGCGCGGCCTCCGACAAGCAGATGGCCTTCTCGCTCAAAGTTGCCCAGTTCCAACATGTCGGCCAGCACCGCAATCTTTCGCCCGTTCAGCTCGCACAACAGGTTGAGCGCGGCGATGGACGAGGCCGGGCTGGCATTGTACGTGTCGTCGAGGAGCGTGGAGCCGTTGAAACCGGGAACCGCAACCAGGCGCAGTTGGCCCGACACCTGCTGTAGCCCCCGGATGATCTCCTCCCACGACAACTCTTCGGCTAACCCGACCGCCGCGCCGGCCAGCGCCGTATGAACGCTGTGCTGGCCGAGCAGGGGAATCCTCACGTGCAGCGGCTGCTCGTCAGTGTGGTGCAGCCAGAAGCGGATTCCCTGCAAGCCAAGCCCTTCGACCTCGCTGGCCCACACGTCGTTGGTCGGCTCCAATCCATAAAACATCGCGCGCGCCCGAGTGGAGGCGCGCATGGCTCGCACGCGCTCGTCGTCGCCGTTTAAGATGGCCCAGCCATCGGGCGGGAGGGCCTGCACCAGTTCGGCTTTAGCCTCCGCGATGCGCTCAAGCGACTTGAGGCGCTCAAGGTGCGATGGGCCGACGTTGGTCACCACGCCGATGCGCGGCTGGCTGATCTCGGCCAGGCGTTGAATCTCGCCCAGATCATACATGCCCATTTCCAGCACCATGCGCTCCGGCCGGCCTTCCATCATCAGCAGAGCCAACGGCAACCCCGTCTCGCTGTTCAGATTACCCTCACTCTTGAAGGTGCGGTACCGTTGCGAGAGGACGGAGGCCACAACCTCCTTGGTCACCGTTTTGCCGATACTGCCCGTGATGCCGACTACCTGACCGCTGAACTTCCGCCGCCACCATCCGGCAATCTCCTGAAGCGCGCGCAGGCTATTGGGGGTAACGACGACGACAGGCAGGGTCAGCGGTTCCGGGGGTTGAACCGAGGAGTCGGAACTTCCCGCCGCGAAAGCGGAAGATAGGTCTACCCAGGTGCCGCTTCCGATGGCCGGCCTGACCTCCTGCGGGTTAACGTCGCGGACATCGGCGATGATGTACTGCGCCCCGCGCGCGAGGGCGTCGGTAATGTAGCGATGCCCATCGGACTGCTCGCCCTTGAGCGCGACAAAGAGCGAACGGCTCACGCACCGGCGCGAGTCCACACAGAACGACGCAATCGTAAACGGCCGCAGGCTCTGGAGCGCTTGTCCGCTAAGAGCCTGCCATACATCCGCAAAGGTCAGCATGGCTAACGACTGGCAATGACCGTCGCATTGGCATCCAGCAGAACCATCAACTTCTTGGCAATCTCCCTAAAGACCGGAGCCGCCGCCAGCGAGCCAAACTCTGTCGTTTGGGGCTTATCGAGCTTGACCAGAATCACGAACTTGGGGTCGTCGTAGGGCGCCCAGCCCACGAACGACGCAATCGTAGCCTGCGTATCGTAACTGTGTGTCACGGGGTTGACGATGCTGGCCGTGCCGGTCTTACCGGCAACACGCGCGGTCGGTATGATTGCCGGAATACTTTCCTTTTCGATGGCGTCGGCCAACATGGCTGCGAGCTGCCGGGCGGTTTCGCTGGTGACAACGCGGCGCACGGCCTTAGGCTCTGTGACCTTCGTGTGTCCTTGATTGATGACGGCCTCCACGATGAAGGGCTTCATCAATATGCCGCCGTTGGCGATGGCGCTCGCCATCATAGCGACCTGTAGTGGTGTGGCCGTCATGCCTTGCCCAAACGAGTTGGTGCCCAGATCGGAGATATGCCACGTGGGCTGGTCGGGAAAGCGCATCTGGCCGGCGATCTCATTGGCAATATCTACGCCCGTCAGTTGGGCAAACCCAAAGCGGGTCGCGTAATCATAAAACTTCTGCGGGCCGAGCGAGGTGCTGAGATAGGCGGCGCAGACATTGAGCGACAGCGCCAGGCAGTCGGTCATGCTGGCCTTGCCATGCCCCTTGTTATCCCAATTGTGAATCTTCACGCCGCCGACGATGATCTCGCCGGAGTCCCACATGGTGCTGGAGGGGGCGAAAAGCCCGCTGTCAAGTCCCGCCGCCATGGTCATGATCTTGACGACCGAGCCCGGCTCGTAATCCGACGAGATAGCCGGATTAGAAAACAGGGTGTCCTTCGTCTCATAGAACTTATTGAGGTCGAAGGCAGGCAGGGAAGCCATGGCCAGTATCTTGCCGGTGGACGGTTCGATGACGATCACCGTGCCGCTCGGCGCTTTGGTGTGTTCGAGCGCGGCGGTAAGTTCGCGTTCCGCAACATCCTGAATGGCCCAGTCCAGCGTGAGCACAAGGTCGCACGCATTGGGCGTCGGCTGGAACGCGCGCACGCCCAGATTCACCGGTCCGGCCGGACCGGCTGCGCTGGCGCGGCAATCTTCCGACGTCCCGTTGAGGTCGGGCTGAAAGGCTTGCTCCACCCCGTAACCGCGATTGGCTAGATTCACAAAGCCGATCGTCTGCGCCGCCATGGCGCCCGCGGGATAGTGACGCAGTGGCTGCGGGTCAAGAGCCACACCGGCGATGTGCCGCTCGCGGATCGCATTGCCGGCGGCGAACGACGCCTGATAGTCGAGCACCATAAATTTCTTCGTCGGGTCCGCCAATTTATCCCATAGCACGGCGGTCGGCTTTTGCAGGAGGATAGCCAACTGCTCGGCGGCTTTTCTGCGCTGTGCTTCATCGCCCATTCGGTCGGGCGAGGCCGAAACCTGATAGCCCCAGACATCCATCGCGAGCACCAAGCCGTTGCGGTCCAGAATCATGCCGCGAGTCTTACGAGACTGCTCGAAGGTTTCGCCGTTGGCCTGACGGAGCTTTTGCTGAATCTCGTCGTGGCGCAGTATTTGCCAATCGGCCACGCGGTACAGGGCAATCAGCAACAGCAGTAACGCCAAAAAACGCAGCCCCCTCAGCCGCTCCGTATGAACGACGGTGCCCTGATGGGAAGGTGATGTGCTCATGGATGTGCCGTCTGTGCGATCCAGCGCGTAAACTCGGCTTGAATCTGATCCCATACGGTAGGCGGCTCGGCAGGGTCATTCTGCGAGGCGGCCGTATCAGGTATCATGGCCGACGCGGGCACGGTCAGTTTGATGCTCTTGACCGTGTCAATCAGACCCATCGCGTAGGCGCGGTCGCGCACGCGGGCGGGCTTTGCCAGGTCGGCAATATCGCTCGTCAGTTGAAGGTTCTGCCGGATCAGCTTATCTCGCTCATTTTCCAGCTTCGCGATCTCAACACTGGTGGTGGCCGCGAACGACGATTGCAGGAGATAAAAACCGCCCGCTAAGGCTATAGCCAGCACGAGCCACAGCCAGCGGCGAACGCGCTGCCAATCAAACACGGGCAGGGCCGAGGCGGGGCGCGCGACGGTGCGGCCGTCACGATGGCGGTCGGCGCGCAGGGCGAAGCCGGCGCCGGCAGCAGGCCGCTCGACGAGGGGAACGGCATTGTCATAGCGAAGCAGGTACGCCCGTTCGCGGTGGCTTTGTGTCATAGATAGACTCAGAGAGCGCTTGCGCGCGTCGCCACGCGCAGTTTTGCGCTGCGGCTGCGCGGGTTCACGCGGATTTCATCGTCAGCCGGGGTGATAGGCTTCTTGGTCAAGATGGACAAGGCGCCTATCTGTTGCTGTTGGCGGTAAAACTCCTTCACGATGCGATCTTCCAGCGAGTGAAATGAGATGACCAGTAACCGGCCACTGCTGCCCAACAACTCAACGGCTTGCGGCAAAGCCGCGCGCAGGGCATCGAGTTCGTCGTTGACGGCCATGCGCAGTGCCTGAAACGTCCTCGTCGCCGGGTGCCGGCGCCCGCGGCGGCCGGCGACAGAGGCGACCACGGCGGCCAGCGCGGCGGTGGTTGCGAGCGGCCGGCGCCGGACGATGGCCCGCGCGATGGCCCGCGCCCGCGGCTCTTCTCCGTATTGAGCAATCAAGTCGGCGATGTCACGCTCCGACCAGTGATTCACAACATCGAGCGCGCTCCACGTTTGAGACTGGTCGAAGCGCATATCCAGCGGGCCATCCGCCTGAAACGAGAAGCCGCGCCCGGCGTCGGACAGCTGGAGCAGTGAAAGGCCCAGATCAAGCACGATGCCATCCACCTGGGTGAGGCCCTGTGCGCGGGCCACATCGCCGACATCGGCGAAGCTACGGTGGACTGTAGTGAGCCGGTCTTGGTAGGGCTGTAAGTGACGGGTCGCGACCGCGATGGCATCGGAATCGCGATCGAGGGCGAGCAGTCGCCCTGCCGGTCGAGAGCCTTCCAGAATGCCACTTGCATGCCCGCCGCCACCTAGTGTACAATCAATGTAGATTCCGGTAGGCTTTAGGGCGAGCCAGTTCATGACCTCCGCAAACAGAACCGGCACATGGCGGACGGGGGAATTCATCGCACTGGCATCGCCGAGCCGTGGGATTTGGGCGCGGCGACCTACACTAGATGCCCATATTCGCCAGTTGCTCACCGATGAGCTGGCTGTCGCGTTGCATCCTGGCGACTTCCTGCGCCCAGCGATTTTTCGCCCAGACCTCGACGCGACTTAACACACCGACGACGATGACGGTGCCGTTAATACCTGCATATTCCAGTAAGCCGCTGGGGACCAAGATCCGCCCCTGCTTGTCAACCTCACACTGCGCGCCAGAGGAGAACATACGGCTAAACGAGCGGCCTTCGGCTTGGCTAATCGGGATCGCCAGTATCTTGGCGCGCAGGGCATCAAACTCGCGCGGGCGCAGGATAAAAAGACAACCGTCCAGCCCGCGGGTGATGTAGAGCTTGCCGGACAAAAGTTCACGAAACGACTGGGGAACCGTTAGACGTCCTTTGCCGTCAATCGTATGCTCGTGCTCGCCAACGAACGACTGTTCCGTCTGCACTACGGCCTCTGACGATGCTGGCTGAATGGTACGAATCCCCACTTGCTACCACTTTTCCCCACTATAGGGCAGTATATACGAGTCTAGTTACTTGTCAATAGTCAGTGTCGCAAAATTACGCATCTTTAAGGTACAGTCCACGCGCCGGAACGCATGGCCGACTTCCGGAGTGCGGCAATCGGGGCGTCGGGTATAGCGCAGAAACGTCGGAGAGGTGAGGAGGTTGGGCGTGAACGCGTAACGCTCAGCGGGTTCTTGCGCCCGTCCAGCCCGCGCGCCACGACGGCAACTGGGCCGGCGGTTACGCAGGCGGTTAGAAACCGCCTGCTATGAATAGAAAACCCGCTGAAGCGGGTTGAGACCGGTTCGCTCACTGCGCTGCGTGACGGGCAACCAGGTATCAGGCAGAATCGTCGGAGAGGTGAGAGGGTCTGCGCTAAGGGCGCAGCCACGGCCAGCCCCCGACTGGATCGGGGGCCAGCCATGCGGTTGCCCCACAGCGTGCGGTGTGGCGGTTGCTCCGCCCCGACGAATCGGCGCTATACCCCGGGGCGTCGCGTCTGTTGACGGGTGTGCGTCAAGATTTTGGTTCTGCGGCTGGGCGTGTGGAGCGGTAGAGATTGCGCCCGAAGGTGAATTGGCGCCAGGGATGATCGGGCGCGGGGCGATGGGCGTGTGGGGCCGATCGGTTCGTCGCGTTCGGCGGCGTGGCGACAGGCACCGGTTCATGGGTTGAGGCCGGCATCGCTAGACGGGCTGCGCTTGTGGCTTCCGGCACGTCTGCAGCCGACGGGGGCTGGGCTCGGCGCTGACGGGCGGGGCGGCGTAGCTGCGGCACGATCTGCGCCCACGCTTCATCCCAGCGATCGCTGCAGACCACATTGCGTAAGGCCAGCATCGGATTGACGTGTGTACGCTCCCAATGCATGCCCGCGCCTTTCAGCCGCGCCTCGACTACCAATTTGTTCGCGCTCTCCACGGCGCCACTGCCAATCGGCCAACCCTGCGCGCGAAAGTGCGGGTAGGCCATCTGCGCCAGCCGTTTGTCCAGGTACGCCAGCGCTTCGGCGCGCCGTTCGGGCTGCGGCTGACTCTCACTCCAACGATGGAGCTCAGGCAACAGCGCCTGCCCACCTTCGTGTTTGAGCCGATGGCACGGCTCGACTAACCATTGCTTTAGGGCGGGGGTGTGCTCGCCGTGGACGCTCGCCCCCAGCGCCGTCAGATACTCGGCCGCATGGGCAAAGTCCAAAATGCGCACCGCGTCCGGGCGATGGTAGTCGATCAAGCCCTGAATCCACTCCGCGCCATCGGCCAGCGCCGCCACCCGTTGCGCCGACTCTAGACCCCGCCGTTGCGTTTCCACCAGCGAGAGGCGCTCAAACTGCTGGTTGTCGCAAACCCGCGAAAACGAGGAGATCTCGCGCAAAGGGCACTGTTCTTCCCCCGCCACCGTGACGGGATTGCCCATCGCCGCCACGATTAGCGTTTTCGCTTCCGTCCACTGACCGCCCACTAACGGCACCATCGCCCCATCGGCCTCCAACACCAAGCGCTCCGGCGCTAGGCTCACTGGCGGCTGTTCGATCGGCTCGACCGCTTCCGTTTGGATTTGTACATAGGCCGCGCCGGCGGCTTCGGTGTAACGCCGGGCCAGGCTTTCAGCTAGCTCGGGCACGTGCATGAAATCCGCCAGCAGCTGAGCCGCCGGCGCAAACGGCAGCCAACTACTCAAGCGTACCAACTGTTCGTGCAGGCTTGGGCTCAACCGACCGGACAACAGTTGCAGTTCATCATCGAGGGGGGAAAAAGCCCGCCCCGCACTCCGGGCAGACGCCATATTTGCGGCTCAGGGCCACTTCGTGACCCCCCTGTGTCTGAACTTGCCGTGTCTGGCTGCCCGCCGAACGCAGCGGGCGCTCGCACGTCGGGCAGCGCGGGCGTTCGGCGGCGGGCGCTTCGCTCCAATCCGTCTGGTCGCTGGCCAGCGCCGCGTCCTGCACCATGCGCGCTCGCACCTTGGACAGTCGCTCATCAATCGCCACCTCGATTTCCGTCAGACTCGCGCGCGGATGTTGCAACCGCCACTCTTTGACGCCCGTCATCGCTTCTTCACTCAATTCACGCCAGCGCTGGTCGAAATCCGTACACCTCATTGTCCCTCCCTGGCTTCCTCCCTAGACTTGACCCTATCTTACCCCTGGAACCCCTCCCCTCCCAAAACTTTGACGCACCAGGGCCCCTCAAAAGTCTCTTGACAAGTAGGAAAAAAGACCTCCCTCGGTTAAACTGAAGTTGCCAAAACCCAGATAACCGAGGGAGGTCGAGATGCATGATAGCACAGAACGGGTGGAGAGACTGCAGTTGCCCGAGA
>JACQEC010000318.1 GCA_016200765.1 Chloroflexota bacterium
CCCCGGCGTGATTGACACGACCACCAATTTTGTCGAGCATCCTGAAGTGGTCGCACAGCGCATTGAGCAAGCGGTGGAGGTTGTGGGGGATCGCAGTCGGGTCATTGCCAGCGCCGACTGCGGCTTTGGCACCTTCTCCGGTTGGTCGCTGGTGACCCCTAGCATCGTCTGGGCCAAATTGCGAATTCTGGCGGAGGGTGCTAGGATTGCCAGCGCCCGTCTGTGGGCTTGAGCCACCAAGGACTGATCATGCTGGAATTGAACGACGATGGGATTGGTATCGAAGAGGTGATTGCGGTCGCGCGCCGCCATGCCATCGTTGCGCCGCTGAGCGAGGCGGTCATCCGGCGCATGGATGCCAGCCGACAGTGGGTCAGCCTCGCCCTGCGCGACGGCGATCGGGCTATCTATGGGGTTAATACCGGCTTCGGCCCGCTCGCGCGCACGCGCATCGCGCCCCAGCAGGCGCGGCAGCTGTCGCGGAACTTGATTCTCAACTGCGCCGCCGGAGTCGGGCCGCCTCTGCCTCACGACGTGGTGCGCGCGATGATGCTCATTCGCGCCAACACACTGGCTAAAGGCTACTCTGGCGCGCGCCCGGCGGTGGCCCAGACGCTGATTGATATGTTGAACGCCGGCGTGACGCCTTTTGTCCCCAGCAAGGGATCGCTGGGCGCCAGCGGCGACCTCGCGCCGCTCGCGCACATCGCCGTTGTGCTGACGCGCGACCTCGACGACGGCCCCGACTACAGCGGTCAGGCATGGCACGGCGGCGAACTGCTGTCAGGCGCCGAAGCGATGGCGCGCGCAGGCATTGTCCGCCTTATCCCCGAAGCCAAGGAAGGGCTGGCGCTGACCAACGGCACCGATTTCATGGTGGCCGCAGGCGCACTCGCGCTTTATGACGCGCTGAATGTGCTGGAGCACGCGGAGGTCGCCGCCGCGTTGAGCCTCGAAGCCCTGCTCGCTCTCTCGGAACACTACCATCCGGCCCTGCACGCCGCCAACGGCCAGCCGGGACAGATCAAGACCGCTTCCCGCATCCGCGCGCTGGTGAGTGGCAGTCAGTTAATAGATACACACCCTAACCGTGTGCAAGATGCCTACAGTCTGCGCTGCGTTCCACAGGTGCTGGGGCCGGTGCGCGATATTCTCGCCTTCCTGTGCGACCGCTTCACCGGCGCGCTGAACGCGACATCGGATAACCCGCTCATTTTCCCCAGCACCGCCGACAGCCCATCCTTTGCAGTGGCAGGCGGCAATTTTCATGGACAGGGACCCTCGCTGTGGCTGAACTTTCTGGGGATTGCAATGGCTTCGGCGGGCAACATCGCGGAACGGCGCGTCTTTCGCTTGCTCACGCCGGAACTGAGCGACGGTCTCCCACCGATGCTTGTCGCCAGCAGCGGGATTGACAGCGGACTGATGATTTCGCAGTACACAGCCGCGGCACTGGTGTCCGATAACAAGACGCTGGCACACCCGGACAGCGTGGACTCGATTCCCTCCAGCGCCAATCAGGAGGATTTTGTGTCAATGGGCGCAAACGCGGCGCGCCATACGATGGAAATCATCGAGAACGTCCGGCATATCATCGCGATTGAATTGCTGACGGCGGCGCAAGCCATTGATCTGCGCCCCGACGGCCCGGCGCGACTGGGCGCAGGCACGGCCGCCGCGTACAAAAGCATCAGAAGCCGCGTCACTTTTCTGGCGCATGACCGGCAGACCACGCCCGATATCGAGGCGTTGGCTGATCTCATCGTCTCGGGCGAGTTGCTGCGCGCCATCCGACAAGTCGGCGATGACGTGAAGGGGTCTCTATGACAAGCCCAGCCAAGCCGCGCGCCGACTTGATCCTGATCGGCGCGACCGAAATTGTGACGTGCGTGCCCGCATCCGGCGACCCGATTGGCCGCATCCGCGACGGCGCGATTGCTATCGCTGGTGATCACATCCTTGCGGTTGGGCGAACCACCGAGGTGATGGCGCAGGTGGATACCGGCTCGGCGGAGCGCGTTGACGCGAGCTCCAAGATACTGGCGCCGGGCTTCGTGGATTGCCATACGCACCTTGTCTTTGGCGGCTCGCGCGTGCAGGAGTATGCGGCGCGGCTGACGCGCGACCTCGCCGACGTGCAGGCGCTGGGCATCCCCACCGGCATCATCGCCACCGTCGGCATGACACGCGCCGAGAGCGCGGCGCAACTCAGTATGAGCGCGGCGCAGAGGCTCCAGCGCATGTTCCGCAGTGGCACGACGACGGTCGAGAGCAAAAGCGGCTACGGTCTGACGATAGCGGATGAGCTGAAACTGCTGGAAGTCAACCGCGCGCTACAGGCTATACAGCCCGTGGACATTGTCAGCACCTTCCTTGGCGCGCACGCCTTCCCGCGCGAGCACTCGCACGGGCGCTACGTGGATATGGTGGTGCACGAGATGATCCCGCAGGTCGCCGAAAGGGCGCTGGCGGAGTTTTGCGATGTGTTCTGCGATGACGGCTACTTCAGCGCCAACGAATCGCGCCGTATTCTGGAAGCGGGGCGTGCGGCCGGCCTCAAGCCCAAAATCCATGCCGACCAGTATGCGGCGATTGAAGGCTCCGCCGTGGCGGCGCAGGCAGGTGTGGTTTCAGCCGATCATTTGAACTACACGACGCGCGCGGACATGCAGCGACTGGCCGAGGCCGGCGTCGTGGGCGTGGTCACACCGGCGCTCGATTTTGCGGTGCGCCATCCGCGGCCTTTCGACGCGCGCGCGATGCTCGCCGAAGGCCTGACGCTCGCGCTCGCGACCGACCTCTGCCCGGCCTGCTGGGTGGAGTCAATGCAGTTGGTGATGACTCTCGCGTGCCGGCTCTACCGGCTATCGCCCGAAGAAGCGCTCTACGCCGCGACGGTCGGGGGCGCGAAGGCGCTGGGGCTGGACGACCGCGGCCGGTTAGCGCCGGGCCAACTGGCGGATATTCAGGTCTGGGATTTGCCGTCGTTTGAGGATGTGGTGTACCGGATTGGCAACAACGCCGTCGTCGCGGTGGTGAAGCGGGGGAAGCTCCATCCCTTCAATGTCTAAAGGGGACTTTCGTCCTACTCCGTGCCGGTAAGGCTAATCGCCTTGAGGCTTTCCTCGCGAATCGAGGACAGCACCGTGCGCTTCAAATCCACAAATACCGGCGAGGTGGTGACCTCAAGACTGCGCGGGCGCGGCAGGGCCACATTGAGCACCTGCTTGATCTGACCGGGGCGCGCGGTCATAATGTATACCCGGTCGCTGAGAAACAGCGCCTCGTCAATGTCGTGTGTGACGAAAACGATGGTTTTCGGCGTGCGCTGCCAGAGGTTCACCAACAGTTCCTGCATGATGATACGCGTCTGCGCATCCAGCGCGCCGAACGGCTCATCCATCAGCAACACTTCGGGATCGTTCGCCAGCGCGCGCGCAATCGCCACACGCTGCATCATACCGCCCGACAGTTCTTTCGGGTAGTGATTCGCGAAGTCTCGCAGTCCTATCATTTCGATATAGTCTTGCGCCAAACGGGTGCGCTCGGTGGCGGCCATCCCCTTGATGCGCAAGCCGAACTCCACGTTGCCCTGCACGGTCAGCCACGGGAACAGGGTGTACGACTGGAAAACCATGCCCCGGTCTGCGCCGGGTCCCTCAACGCGCCGCCCATCCAGTCGAACGTCGCCGGTTGTCGGTCTCACCAGCCCGGCTACCACGCGCAGGAGCGTTGATTTTCCACAGCCGCTCGGCCCGACGATGCTGATAAACTCGCGGTCAGCCACGTCCAGCGATAGGTCGGCGACGGCCACGACCTCTATGCCGCGCCGCGTGCGGAAGCGCATGGAGACGTGAGCAATACTCAGCTTGGGTTGTGCTTGACGATTTTCAGCCACGTTGCATGACTATGCATTCAATCAGACAAGATGAGGGCGAGCCCTGAGCGTGAAAAATCGTCACGTCTCGGTCACGGTTAGCGGTCTCGGTTGTTTGCCATCCGTGTCGCTAAAACCATATTCCAGCGCCAGCGCCGCGGCGACGACCACCTGCCCCGACCTTTGCATCACGTTGGGGTCTCCGGCCAGCGCCGCCACCGCGCGGCCAATAAACTGTGGGGACTCGGAGTTGCGCAGGTCAAAAAAGGCCGCGTGGGCCATGACGCTCTCGGTGCGCACCAGTCCCGGATACAGGGATACCACCGCCACGTTGTGGCCGCGCAACTCGTGTGCCATGCACGCGGCCATCTTGTCGGTCGCGGCTTTGGCGACGCTGTAGGCCACACCGCGATCATTTCGCTGAGCAACAAAGAATGACACGTTTACGATCAGCCCGGCTTTCTGCGCGACCATCAGCGGCGCGCCAAGGCAGGACGCCACGTAGTGCGCGCGCACGCCGGACTGGAACATCGCATCCCAGCGCCCGAGCGGCAGAGTCCAAAACTCTTTCTCGTTCCAGAATTGCGTGCCGTCGGTGTAATGCTCGTAGCCGCCCCAGACGTTATTCGCCAGAATATCAAGTCGTCCTTGCTCGGCGCGGATGCGCTCAAAAACCGCAGTGACCTCTGCATCGTTGCAGTGGTCACAGCGAATCGCGATGCCTTGGCCGCCCAGCCGCGTAACCGCTTCGGCTGTCTGATCAATGGTGCCGGGCAGTTTGGCGGCGGACTGACCTTCGGTCACGGTGCGTCCGGTGAGGTACACCGTCGCACCGCTTTCACCCAACCCGAGCGCGATGCCCTTGCCCACGCCACGGCTTGCGCCGGTGACCAGCGCGACTTTGCCTCGCAGATCAGTCATCGTGAATCTGCACAGTTGCCCGCGCCGCCATCAGCGCGCGCCCTCGCTCGCCAGTGGCGCACCACAAAAGGCCAAGAGTGCAAAGCGAGTCGAGCATCAACCACTTACCTCACTGATGAGCGACTGGTTTCTAGCGTGTACCGGATGAAGTCGAGCGTGCCATTCAAACCTTCAAACGGCGCGCCATGCCGCCATGCCAGAGCGCGTTCGATAAGCCCGGCCCAGCGCTCTTCTAGTGCCGCCTTTGCCCACTGGCCTGCAGTCGGTTTTGAAACGATGATGCCCGATTGGAGCGTATAGAGCATCCGACACATGGTGAGCACCGCATAGGCTTGATAGCCGGTGCTGCGCAGCGGAGCGGGATCGTCGAGCATCAGGGTCCACCAACCCTGCAAGATGGACAGCGTCGCCTGCCGTAAGTCGTCCGGCAGGACCGGGTCAATCATGGTTTTTGGAGCGGGGCCTGCCAGCACAACCCCGTGTTCGCGCAGAGTACGGCGTTGAATTACCCAGTCACAATCGTGGTGCCTCACGACCAGCCCTTCGCCGTTGTGGCCCCGGTCAATGTGTGGATGCCGCGCCCGACTGGGGTCGTAGCGGCGCAGGGCGTCCCGCGGGATATAGGAGCCTTCTAACTCCGTTGCCCACTTCGAGCCGATAGCCGCGATGCGCGTATGCATCACGGCCAGCGCTCGCACCGTCTCGTCTGCAGGCTCGGCGGCGGTGACCACGAGAAAATCAACGTCGCTCGACTCGGTGCTGAAATCGCCGAGGGCCAGTGAGCCATACAGAACCATGCCGACCCACTGATCGCCTAGGATGGCCTGCGCGTTCCAGAGGAGTTCGTTGAGGACGGCGTTGACGTCGGGGTAAGCGGTTGGGTGGGATTCGGCCATTTCATTGACCGGCTGAAGCCTGTACTCCCGTGCAGAAACGGGCGGGGCCAGACAATCGGACATTAGCGTATGCGCGGCGACCACGGCAGAGCGACGCGATGCACCATCTTGAAGATGTAGTCGCTGCAGAAACCGAGCAGCCCGATGGTCACCAGGCCGACGAAAATCCTGTCGGTGCGAAGGCCGCGCTGGGATTCGAGAATCATGATGCCAAGCCCTTTGTCGGCGGCGACCAGTTCGGCCACAATCAAGTAGGTCCACGCCCAACCAATCGTGATGCGCAGGTTATCCATCACGCCGGGCAGGGTTGCCGGGATAAGCACGCGGGTCACCACACGCCGGCGCGATGCGCCGAGCGTATAGGCGCTGTCGAGCAGGTCTTTGGGCACGTGCGCCGCGACATCGGCCACCAGCAGGATGAGCTGGAAAAACGTGCCGATGAAAATCACCGCGACCTTTTCCTCAACGCCTAAGCCGATATAGAGAATCAAGAGCGGAATCATCGCGCTGACCGGCAGATAGCGGACGAAATTGACCACCGGCTCAAATAGGGCCTCGAAGAACTTGAAACTGCCCATGAGAATGCCGAGCGGCACGGCCATCACGGTTGCCACTGCCCAGCCGGTCACGATCACGAAGATGCTGGCCCACGCGTTCACGGCGAGCGTGCCGTCGAGCAGCATCCGCGACGCCGTCGCCAGAACCTGACCCGGTGTAGGCAGAAAGTAGGTCGGCTGAACGATGCCGGTGTAGCTCAAGCCCGCCCAGAGCGCCAACAGGCTGAGCGTGCTGGCCGCGGCGATGATCAGGTAGTGCGAGCGCGGTATCGGCTCGTGCGGCCTGAGGTCGTCGCCCAACCGGTATATAGGGCGAAGGGTATTGGATTCGGCCATGTTATTGGAAAGGGCCTGCTACACGAGCAGGCCCTTCGTCTCGCAAGGTGAACCGGCTGGTACTTGCGCGCCGGTTATTTTTCGAGATACGAGGCGTCAATCATGTCGTCGGCCTTGATGGGGGTCGCGATTTGGCCGAGTTTCGTCCACAGGTCAATAGCAAACTTGGCCGTGCTGAGCGCCGTGCCGGAACCACTGCCCGCGAAGAACTTGGCGTTGCGCGCCTTGTCGTAGAGCGTCGCGCCTTCGAGGTCGGCCTTGATGTCGTCAGCCTTCTCATAGAAACTACCGAGGCCTGCCGCCATGATCGCCGCGGCGTCGTCGGCGTTGGCCTTCTGGTATTCAATGGCCTTGTTCCACGCCTTGACCAGCCGCGCACCGACGTCCTTGTTAGCGGTCAGCACATCCTTGCGCATGATCAGCACGTCCACGATCAGGCCGGGCGTGTCTTTAGATGTGGCCAAGATCTTAACGTTCGGGTCTTTTGCCGCCTTTGACAGGTGCGGCTCCCAGGTCACGCCAGCATCTATGCGCGCTGAGGCCATCGCCGCGGGCACGTCGCCCTGTTTCATCTTCTGAAGGGTCACATCGGCGTCGGACAGCCCCTCTTTTTGGAGCAAGAAGTCAAGGAAGAAGTGTGAGACGGAACCTACGTTCACCCCGATACTCTTACCTTTCAGGTCTTTGACCGAGTTGATATTCTTGTTCTTGAGCGCAAGAATGCCGTCGCCGCCCGATGAGTCATCCAGACCCAAGATCGCCACAAACGGCGTCTCAGCCCTCCAATACAGGGTCATCGTGTCCAGCGTGGACACGAGCCCGTCCAGTTGCTTGCCGTTTAGCGCGGTGAAGCGGTCTTTCGGGTCTTCCACCTTCGTCAACTCGACGTTCAAGTTCTGCTCCTTGAAGTAACCCTTGTCGCGCGCGATGAACAGCGGCCCGTAGCCGACCCACACGGAGTAGCCCAGCTTCAGCGAAGTCGGCGCCGCCGCCGGGGCGGGCGTCGCCGCCGCGCCACAGCCACCCAGCGCCAGCGCCGTGAGCGCAACCATGGCTAGAACAAACAAACGCTTGACCATTGTCTCTTCTCCTTTTGAAAGACGACTGTCTTGAATAAATACCCTGCACATTTGTGGCGCATTGTATCACAAGGAAAAAGGGCGTGTCAACATTCGCAAAACCAATGGGTATAGCCTGAGTAACTAACACTTTTGGGCTGCTACCCATTTTGAGTCACAATCTGAGGTTACCACACCTTCAGGAAAGGACGACAAAATGGGTAGCAGTCACGGATTATACAACGAGTTATTCAGTTACTTGCGGGCCGTGCACCC
>JACQEC010000324.1 GCA_016200765.1 Chloroflexota bacterium
GAAGGGCCGCCGCCCCAGTTTGCGATGACCCACGACGACTGGATGACGTCGGTGCAAGACACGACCGGCCCGTATGAAGTCGCCCGCTGTGAGACGCGCACGTTCAGCGGCCCGAAGATGATCAAGCGCTGTCGCACCGCGTGGGACCAGAACCGGCCGGTGATACTGGAATACCGCGATCTGGACGGGATGAAACAGCGCGTCGAGATTTGCGGCGTGCGCTTCGAGGCCCTGGACGAGGGCACGCTGCTGCAGCTCTGGGTGCGGATGCCGGTCGAGATACAGTTGATCGAGATTGACCAGAACGACGACGATGCGGACGACGACGAATAGCCGCCGCAGCCGCGCAAGCCGAATAGGGGATAAAGGCGCGCTGTCCTTTATCCCCTATTTCTTTTAGGGAGTGAAGGGCGGCATCGGATAGAAACCGACGCCGTTCTTCTGATAAATTTCGGAAATCCTTAAAAATGGGGGACAAATGGCCCTATCCAAATGGTCCCATTCCGACTACACTCTAAAATAGGGGGTTCATCTCTGTCGTTGCGAAGCAAATTTATGGATCGCCACATCCGGCGGCCCGCAGTAGCGGATATGGCGAAGGGTGTGTATATGAGGGCGGCGTTGGTAAGATTTTGCTAAGAGGGTTGTGATCAACAATAGATGTGCGTGAGACGACGGGGCACAGACAGGAATGAGCCATGCAACACGGAAGACGATACGATCCTTCAACCGCAAAGTTCTCTCGACTCTCATTATTCTTACGAAGCGTGCGGGGGCGCTTACTCCTGCTGGTTCTGCTCGCCATAATCCCCACATCCGGGCTGTTGCTCTATTCGGATCTGGAGCAGCGCCAGCGCGACGCCTCCCAAGCTCGGGATGAAGCGCTCCAGTTGGCGCAACTGGCTGCCGACGAACAAGAAATGCTCATCGAGAATGGGCACCAACTGCTGTTGGCGTTGGCGGAGTTACCTCAAGTGCGCCGCCGCGACGGGGCGGCCTGCAACCGGCTGTTCACCAACCTGCTGGAGCAGTACCCACAGTATACCGCCCTGACGGTGGCTGATCCGAAAGGCGACGTGTCCTGCAGCGCTCCCGCGCTGACCCAGCCGGTCAATGTGGCCGACCGCAATTGGTACCAGCACCTCGTTCAGAGCCACGGCTTCACCGTCAGCGATTATCTGATTGGCCGCGTCAGCGGCAAAGCCGCCATCGCCCTCGCCTATCCGGTGCTTGACGACGCGGGACAATTGCAGGCCATTGTCACGACGGGCCTCGGCCTGGCGTGGCTAAACCAGATGGCCGCTCAAGTGCAATTACCGGAAGGTTCGGCCTTCACGGTGATAGACGGCCAAGGCACCGTTCTGGCCCGTACTCTTGAGCCGGAGCGGTGGGTGGGCAAGACCGAGCCGGAGACCCCTCTGGTCAAAGCCATCTTCAATCAACCATCGGGGGGCACCGTCGAGGCCGCCGGCTTAGACGGCGTGCCGCGTCTTTATGCCTACGCCCCCTTAAGTCAGAAGTTCAACGTGGGCGCTTACGTGGCGGTTGGGATTCCCACCGCGATTGTTTATGGCGAGGCCGATCAGCGGCTCGGGCGCAACCTCCTTCTGCTCGCGATGGTGAGCGTTCTAGTGCTCGTGGTCGCGCGGGCGGCCGGAAACGCGCTGGTGCTGCAAGGTGTGAACGCTCTGATGGGCGCCACCCAACGGATGGCCGCCGGCGATTTGAGCGCGCGCACCGGCCTCTCGCCTGAACAGGGGGAATTGGGGCAGTTGGGTCAGGCCTTTGACCGGATGGCGGAGGCGCTCAAACAGCGCGAGGTGCTGCAGCGCGAGGCCGAGCGCAAATACCGCGCGCTGGTGGAGAATATCCCGTCGGTGGTGTACAGCGCCGCGATCGACGACCTCAACAGCACCCTCTACATCAGCCCGCAGATTGAGGGCCTGCTGGGCTTCACCGCCCAAGAATGGCTGGCAACCCCTGACCAGTGGACCCAGCAGCTGCATGCGGACGACCGCGCGCGGGTGCTTGACGCATACGCGCGCGCCGCCGCCGCTGGTCAACCGTTCAACGCCGAGTACCGCTTGCTCGCGCGCGATGGGCGCGTGGTGTGGGTGCACGATCAAGCGCGCCCGGTGCTGGACGAGCAAGGCCGGCCCGGCTACATGCACGGCACGGTGACCGACATCACCGCGCGCAAACAGGCCGAGGAGCGGGGTCGCCAGCAGGCCGCCTGCGTGCAGGCGCTGGCCGACCTCGCGCAACTGCTGGCCGAGATGACCTTTGACGAGCAGTCTGCCTTGCAAGCCGCCGCCCAGCGCATCGCGGAAGCGCTCGGCGACATCTGCCTGCTTTATCTCGTCTCCGCCGACGGCCAATGGCTGAAGCCGGCGGCCTTCCACCACCCCGACCCCGAGATCGTCAGCCGGGTGCGCAGCCTGCTGGCCGCTTCGCCCCAGCGCGTGGACGAGGGCTTGAGCGGACGGGTCTTCCAGAGCGGACAGCCGCTGCTCATACCGGTCTTGAACAGAGAGGAGTTGTCTGCCACCCTCAAGCCGGAACACCGTCCCTTGCTCGACTACGTGATGCCCAGCAGCGCGATCGGTGTGCCTCTGCGCGCGCAGGGGCAGACGCTGGGTGTGCTTCTCCTCTCCCGCGGCGACTCCGGCCGGGCGGGCGAAGCCGCGCGCGCGCATGATCGTATGAACGAGCAGGCCCCCGACTATGATCGGGGGCAGGCCCATCGCGCGCCGCTTCGCCCCTACGGCGCGGACGACCTGACCTTCGCGCAGAGCGCCGCCGACCGGCTGGCACAGGCTATCATCAACACCCGCCTCTTCGTCGAGACCGAGCGGCGGCTCCAGTACATCCACGCCCTGCGCGCGATTGACCTCGCCATCATCGCCAGCACCGACCTGCGCCTGACGCTCAAGACCGTGCTGGAAGAGGCCGCCAGCCAGCTCAAGGTGGACGCGGCAAACATCCTCCTGTTCAACCCGCGCGCGCAAACACTCGAATACACCGCCGGGCGCGGCTTTCGCGGCGACGGTATCACCCGCACGCGCCTGCGGCTGGGCGAGGGCTACGCCGGGCGCGCCGCGCTGGAACGGCGGACGGTCAGCGGGGGCGAGCCGGACGCTGAAGGCTTCGCGCGCAGTCGCCTGCTGGCCGGCGATCAGTTCAAGGCTCACTACTGCACGCCGCTCATTGCCAAGGGACAACTCAAAGGGGTGTTGGAGGTCTTTCACCGCGCGCCGCTCTCACCCGACGCCGAGTGGCTGGAGTTTCTGGAGACGCTGGCCGGGCAAGCGGCTATCGCCATTGACAGCATGCAGGTATTCAACGACCTGCAAAGATCAAACATCAACCTTACGCTGGCCTATGACGCGACCATCGAGGGCTGGTCGCGCGCGCTGGATTTGCGCGATGAGGAGACGGAAGGCCACACCCTGCGCGTAACCGAGTTGACCCTGCGGCTGGCGCGCGCGGCGGGCATGGACGAGGACGCGCTGGTGCACGTGCGGCGCGGCGCGCTCCTGCACGACATCGGCAAGATGGGCGTGCCGGATGCCATTCTGCTCAAGCCGGGGCCGCTCAGCGAGGCGGAGTGGGCGCTGATGCGGATGCACCCGCAGTACGCCTATGACATGCTGTCGCCCATCACCTTCCTCAAGCCGGCGCTGGACATTCCCTATTGCCATCACGAGAAGTGGGACGGGACGGGCTACCCGCGCGGGCTGAAGGGGGAGCAGATACCGCTGGCGGCGCGGCTGTTTGCGGTGGCGGACGTGTGGGATGCCTTGCGCTCCGACCGGCCGTACCGGGCGGCGTGGCCGGAGGAGCGGGTGCGGGCGCATATCCGGTCACTGGCGGGGACGCACTTCGACCCCGAGGCGGTGACGACGTTCCTGCGCGTGCTGGACGAAGAGAAGCGCGACATCGCCAGCCCCCGACTTGGATCGGGGGCCAGCGGCGTTGAATAAATAGAGTAGTCGCGCCTGCGCCTCATTACTCGAGCTTATCCGCGTCGGGGAAGAAGAGCGGCTCGCCGAATTTGTCCCTGCCGAACTGGCCGATCACGGCTTGTGTGCTGGCAGACAGCAGGAAATCGCTGAACGCCTGCGCGCCCGCGTTGTTCACCTTCGCGTGGAGCGCCGGGTTGACCTCGATGACGTGGTAGATGTTCAACAGCGCCGGGTCGCCCTGCATGAGGATGTCTAGCCGCAGGTTCTTCTTGAGCGCGAGGTAGGTGGCGCGGTCGGTGATGGTGTAACCGTCCTTCTCCGATGCGACGTTGAGCGTCGCGCCCATGCCCTGCCCGGTCTGCTGGTACCACTCCCCGGCCGGCTTGACGCCAAGGCTCTTCCAGAGCGCGAGTTCGAGTTGGTGTGTGCCGGAGTTATCGCCGCGCGAGTAGAACTTCGCTTGGGCTGACGCAATCGCCCGCAATGCCTCGCCGGCGGTGCGCGCGCTGCGCGTGCGCGCCGGGTCACTGGCCGGGCCGATGAGCACAAAATCGTTGTGCATCACCAGCCGGCGGTTCACGCCAAAGCCTTTCGCCACAAACGTCTGTTCTGCCGCCGGCGCGTGCGCCAGCACCACGTCGGCCTCGCCGCGCCCGCCGAGCAACAGCGCCTGCCCGGAGCCGACGGCGATGGTCTTGACCACGTAGCCGGTCTGCTGTTGGAAAAGCGGGATCAGTACATCGAGCAGCCCCGAATCCTGTGTGCTGGTGGTCGTCGCCAGAATGAGTTCGGGGTTCGCAGGATGCGGCACAGGCGCCACCTGCGGCAGAGAGACGTAAAATAGGCCGATGGCGACGATGATCGTGGCGATAACAACCCGCGTGGATGAGATCATTAAGAACGCGCTCCTTGAAATAAGTTTCTGCTCCGCTCCAACATGAACCGCTAATAGGTTGCTATTATACACCCGTTCGCGCCGCGCCCGTTGCGGGGAAGGGCGAAGCCAGGGCTCCTCGAAAGTCTCTTGACAAGCGGGCAGGATTCCGCTCCTCGCTCGTGGCGGATAGTCATATCCGCCACTGAGGCCGCTGGATTTGACAATCCAGCGGGAGCGAACTTCGTCACTAACGACTTTTGAGGAGCCCTGGGGCGAAGCCACGGCCAGCCATCTCGTTGCTAAACAGGGCGAGCCGTGGCCGTTGCTTCGCCCCTACGAATCTGCGCCATACCCGCGCCCTGCCACTCGGTTTGACAAATCCGGCAAGACGGCTATAATTTTATTTTAGTTAAGGCTAAACTATTGTTTAGACAAGTGATATAAAATGATTAGCGATAACATGCAGGATTACCTCAAGGCGATCTATAAGCTCACGCAGGCCGAGCACAAGGTCAACCCCTCGGCCATTGCCGAGCGCATGGGCGTGTCGGCGGCGTCGGTCACGAATATGATGAAGAAACTGGCCGACCTGAAACTGGTGCGCCACACGCCCTATCAGGACGTCGAGTTGACGCCGCTGGGCCGCAAGGTCGCGCTGGAGGTCATCCGCCACCACCGCCTGCTCGAACTCTATCTGGCCGAGGCGCTGGGCTACTCGTGGGATCGGGTTCACGACGAGGCCGAGAAACTCGAGCACCACATCTCGGAGGAGTTCGAGACCAAGATCGCCCAGACGCTCGGCGACCCGACGCACGACCCGCACGGCGACCCGATCCCCACGCGCGAGGGGACGCTGGACGAAGCGGTGTACGGCAACCTCGCCACGACCCCGGGCGAAGGGCAGTCGGCGGTGGTCTGCCGCGTCAGCGACGAGAGCGCCGACCGCCTGCGCTATCTGGCCGCGCTCGGCCTGCGCCCCGATGTGACGTTCACCGTCATCGAACGGGCGCCGTTCAACGGCCCCATCCGTTTGCGGCTGGGGCAGAAGGAGGTCAACCTCGGTGTCGAGTTGGCGGGCGATGTGTTTGTGGAGCCGGTGTAACCGGTGTTCCTATCTTGTTTATAAAGGTAAATGAATCCATGAGCGAAACGATGGCCCTGATGATGCAGGGCTTGAAGAAATCTTACGGCGACATTCAGGCTTTGCGCGGCGTCAACCTCGAAGTCCGGCGGGGCGAAATCTTCGGCTTTCTGGGGCCGAACGGCTCCGGCAAAACCACCACTATCCGCTGTCTGCTCGACCTGATCCGCCCCGACGGCGGCACGGTGCGCGTGTTGGGGCTGGACCCGCAGGCCGAGCCGGAGAAGGTGCGGGCGCGTGCGGGCTACCTGCCGGGCGAATTGCGCATAGACGATAACCGCACATCCGAAGGCGCTCTGCGCTACTTCAACGCCCTGCGCGGCGGCAAAGCCGACTGGGGCTTTGTGCGCAGGTTGGCCGAACGGCTCGACCTTGACCTC
>JACQEC010000322.1 GCA_016200765.1 Chloroflexota bacterium
AAGTAGGCGAGCAATTCCGCGTCCTGCTCGTCGCCCCATTTCATCGGCAAGCGCGCCTCCTCGAACACGCCGCGCGTCCCTTCATGGATGGGGCGCTCCTGCGTGACGCCGACCTCGGTGCCATTGTAGACGATGGGCGGCTCGCCAAGCGTGAAGAGCGTCAGCGCGCCTAGCTTCAAGCGCGCCCTGTCGTCTCCGGCGGCGAACAGGAAGCGGTTCATGTCGTGGTTGTCCAGAAACGATGGCCGCGAGAACCCCGGCGGGAAGTACGCCTCGTGCCCGCACAGGAACGCCTCGAGCTCCATCAGGTTCCACGTCTCGAAGGCGAACGTCTCGCGCAGGGCGCGGCACAAGAGGAAATCCAGCGTGCCATCCATGCGCCCGCCATAGGAGCGTTGCGCTTCTGCCGTGTGAACCACCTCGCCGAATATCCAGCAGTCCGGCCTGACGCTGCGGCAGGCGCGGCGAAAGTCTGACCAGAAGTCGTGCGGCGGGCCGTAGGCGAAGTCCAGCCGGTAGCCGTCCACGCCCTGCTGAAGCCAGTAGCGGGCGGCCTCCAGCAAGTAGTCGCGCGCCGGGCCGGGCTGAAGGTTCAACTGCGGCAGTTCCTTCACGTTGAAGTAGGCCTCGTACTCGTCAGGCCAGCGCTTCCAGATGTACCAGTCGCGGTAGGGACTATGCGGGTTACTCTGCGCGTCGCGGAAGGTGGGGTGCGCGCTTGACCAGTGGTTCGCGACGAAATCAAAGATGACCCGGATGCCGCGCGCGTGCGCCGCGTCAATCAGTTCGGCCAGATCGGCGCGGGTGCCGAGGCGCGGCTCGACCGTGTAGAGGTCGGTCGCGTCGTAGCCGTGGTGCGAGGGGGTGGGAAACAGCGGCGAGAGCCAGATGGCGTTGAAGCCAAGCGACTGGATGTAGTCCAGTTTTTGGATCACGCCGCGCAGGGTGCCGCCGAAGAAGCCCGATAGGCTTGCCGGTTGGAGCCACGGCTGGCCGTCGCCCGGATAAAAGCGGTCGAGGAAGACGTGATAGACCACTGCCTCGCGCGCCCAAGCGGGCGCGGGGTCGTCGTCCACCCACACGGCAAAATCGGTGGCCTCCGCCGCGCGCGCGGCCTGATTGTCGGCGAAGACCCACCACCCGGAACTGGCGACGCGCGCGGCGAGATGGTAGCGCACCATCGTCCGCGCGGGCTGAGGCGGCAGGACGCCAATCCAGCGGCGCGCGTATCCCCACTCAACTGTGTCCCACACAGCACCCTGGTCTTGCAAGTCAAGGGACAACGCCGACACTCCGGCGGGGTCGCGGTCGTCGGTCGTGTAGAAACAGCGAGCCGCGTCAAACGCAAGCGGCCCGCCGGTGGTCAGCGTGAGCGTGATCGGCTGGTCTGGCTGTGGGTCGAGCGGCTCCAGCCGGTGCAGGTGCTTGACGCCGCGCAGGTTTTCGCGGTGCTGGGCAACCTGCTGGTCAGGGTCAATCAGACGGCCAAAGATGCGATCGGGGTGCACGCTAACCCTGACTAACTAACCCTGTCGAATAGGGTCAGAATGCTTACCGCCGAGGTCGCAGAGAACGCCGAGAGATTTGGGGATTTTAGATTTCCGATTTTAGATTTTAGATTGGCACGCTGGGCGAAAAATCTAAAATCTGAAATCAAAAATGAATTCGGCGTGCTCGGCGGTGAGCATGAAGCCTGTAACGCGCTCATCACGCTAACCTTTGACGCCGCCCAGCGTCAGGCCGCCTTGCAGGAAACGCTGGAGGTAGAGAAACACAATCAGCACGGGGATAATGATGATCACCGTTCCGGCGGCGAACTCGCCCCACGGGATGTTCACCTCGTTGGCAATCCGGTACATGCCGACCATCGCCGTCTTCATCTCCTCCGGCGCGGGCACCAGCACCGAGGCCAGAATGTACTCGCCCCAGCCGGCCATAAAGGCGAAGAGCGCCGTGACCGCCAGCGCCGGGCGCGCCAGCGGCAAGGCGATCAGCAGAAACGACTGTACCGGCCCGCAACCGTCAATCATCCCCGCCTCTTCGAGGTCCATCGGGATGGTGTCGAAGTAGCCCTTCATCAGATAGGTGGTGAAGACGAGCGTGCCAGACGTGTACGCGAGGATCAAGCCGAGATGGCTCTTGTACAGCCCCATCGCCGTCAGCAGTTGCGCCACCGGCACCAGCGAGAGGACGCCGGGGAACGACTGGAACGCCAGAAATAGAATCAACCCCAGTTCGCGGCCGCGGAAGCGAAAGCGCGAGAAGGCAAAGGCCGCCGAGGTGGCGATCAGCAGGCAGGCTACCGTCGTTGACCCGGCGACGAAAAACGAGTTTTGCAGCCACGTCAGGAACGGAGGGTCGCCCACCGCCGGATTGCCCGCGATCACCTTTTGGTAGTTCTCGAAACTCCATTCGGTCGGGATAAACATGCCGAGCAGGTTAAAGGTATAGAGCCGCTGACCGGCGCGGCCCGAGGCGAGAATCACGAACCAGATCGGATAGAGCGCGATCACCGAGAAGACCAACAAGATGCCGTACTGCACCAGCATCGCCAGACGATTGGGTTTGCGGTTCATTCGTACGCTCCTTTGGTGATCTGGGTGACGCGCAGGCTATATAGCGTGGCGGCGAACAGCAGGACAAACATCACGACCGCGAAGGCGCCCATGCGGCCATAGGATTGCGTCTGGAAGACCTGTTTGTAGGCGTAGACCATCACCAGTTCGGTGGCGCCCGGCGTGCCCGCGCCGCGGGTCGGCCCGCCGCCGGTCATCGCCCAGACGGTGCCGAACATCTGGAAGGTCGTGATGGAACTCAACACCACCGCCGGCAGAACCGCCGGGCGGATGAGCGGGAGCGTGATATGGGTCAGCCGATCCCAGTAGCTCGCGCCGTCCACCTCCGCCGCCTCGTACTGCTCCGGCGCGATGGCCTGCAGGGCGCCGAGAATCACCGTCATCATGAACGGATAGGTGTACCAGACCTGCACCAGCACGATGGCGACAAAGGCCCAGTTCGGGTCGTTCAGGTAGGTCGGCCCCTTGATGCCCACCTGCGCCAACACCTGATTGATCGTCCCCTGCTCGCGGAAGAAGAACTGCCAGACGAGCGACATGATGATCGCCACATTCGACGCCGCCCACGGGATGATCATGATGACCCGGAAAATCGCCTTGAAGCGGATGTGAGCGTTATCCAGTATCAGCGCCAGCAACAGCGCCACCCCAAAGAAGACCGGCACACAGGCGATCACATAGAGCAGGGTGCGGAACATCACCACGAGAAAATCGCCGGACTTGGTGATCGTATCGTAAGCCCCGCCCGCATCGAGTAGCGCCGCCAGCGCAAACAGACCGGCCAGTCCGCCCAGCCACACCCACCCCGATGCGATGGAGCGGCTGATCTGCCGGTCGAGCCGCGCGTTGACGCGCCCGGCCACAGCCAGCGGCGCGAAGCAGAGCAGGAGACGCAGGAGCGCCCAGAAGGCGTTCGCGTCGGCGAGGCCGCTCAACAGGTCGGTGTAGTTTTCGTAGATGGGGTCCTGCGGCCGGAAGGGCGTGCCGAGGCCGGTTGGCGCGCCTCTCTTGAAGACTTCCCAGCAGGTCGGCTCCAGCAGGCTGGTCAGCGTAACACTGCAATCTGGGTTGGGGTGAAATTGGTTGCGGTTGGTGACAGAGATGTAGGTGTTGAAGAGAATCGGGTAGATATTGAAGACGAGCAACCCGAGCAGGGTGGGAGCGATGAACGCCAGCACCGTCAGCGCCTTGCGGCGCCCGGTCCAGGATATCATACGAGACCTCCGCTAAAATGGAAAGGCGTGTCAGGGCAAGGAGCGTGATCAGAACAGCCCAAAACAAAAGAGGCGACCTGCTTGCAAGCGGGTCGCCTCCTGCGCGTCAGTAGGGGCGAAGCCGCGCGCGACCATCTTCGTCTTCATATGCAACACCATTGCGCGCCGCTTCGCCTCTACTTCATCTGCTTGACTTTATCGTCAATGGCTTTCTGAGCCGCGGCCATGGCGTCGGCGGGCTTCTGCGCCCCGTTCCAAATGGCGGTGGTCGCCGCGCCAACGGCATCCCACTGCGCGCCTGCGAATGGCGTGTTCGCCATCGGCACGCCGAGGTTCAACGACGCGCCGAAGCCGGCGAGCGTCGCCAGTTTCTGCACTTCGGCGTTCTTGAGCGCCGCGGTGGGCGCGGGGATGGTCTTGTTCGCCAGCGCGATCTTCGTCTGCGCGTCGCCGCCGGTGAAATACTTCATCACGTCCAGCGCGACCTTGTCGTTGCCGCGATCCTTGGCGTTCTTGCTCAACATCAAGACCTTGATGCCGACAAACGGCTTGCCCATCGGCAGGATGCCGTAGTCCACTTTGGCCTTCTCCAGGTCGGCGATAGCCCACGGGCCTGTCCACCAGGCGGCGGCCTTGCCTTCGGTGATCATCGCCTTGCAGATTTCGTGGCTCGTCTCCTTCGGCGCCACCTTGCTGAACTCGACCAGCCACGTCGCGGCCTTGAGCGCTTCGGGCGTGCCGAGGTACGCCTTGCCCTGATCGTCCACATAGGTCGGCACGCCGAAC
Source organism: Chloroflexota bacterium (assembly GCA_016200765.1). GTDB lineage: Bacteria > Chloroflexota > Anaerolineae > JACRMK01 > JACRMK01 > JACQEC01. The sequence continues at coordinate 4,577 of JACQEC010000322.1, forward strand.
CCAAAGTAGATCGGCGCAACATGGTACGCGTCGGCGTTGCCTAGCCCCTGATTGCAGACGAGGAACTTGCCGGTGCGCGTCTGGAAGGCCTTGGCCTTGGCCAGCAAATCGTCGGTAGTGTCCCTTTAATGAGGCACGGCTCTAAACGGCCCATAAATGCTTTGGCGGGATGCGGAAGCTGAGTAGTTCATCCATGGACCAGATGTGGTCGGTGAGGTTAGCCGCCATGGCCGGTGTGCGCGGTTGCCAGC
>JACQEC010000331.1 GCA_016200765.1 Chloroflexota bacterium
GCTGGCAACCGCGCACACCGGCCATGGCGGCTAACCTCACCGACCACATCTGGTCCATGGATGAACTACTCAGCTTCCGCATCCCGCCAAAGCATTTATGGGCCGTTTAGAGCCGTGCCTCATTAAAGGGACACTACCCACAATCTCGACCCTGCGGATTTTCTTGTAGGGCGCAACGCGCCCCGCCACAAAGTCCATGATCTGCTGTTCGGTCAGCGGCGCGCGCAGGACGATAAACGCTTTCGGCACCTCTCCGGCTTCCTCGTCGGGGCTGGGGATCACGGCGGCGTCGGCGATGGCCGGATTCGCCAGCAGAACCGCCTCCAGTTCGGCGGGCGCAACCTGATAGGCGTTGTACTTGATCAGTTCCTTGACGCGATCCACGACGTACATATAGCCCTTGTCATCTACGTAGCCGACATCGCCGCTGTGCAACCAGCCGTCGGCGTCAATCGTGCTGGCGGTAGCCTGCGGGTTGTTCAGATAGCCTTTCATCACGTTCGGGCCGCGCATCCAAATCTCGCCCAATTCATTCTGGCCCACTTCGGCGCCGCTGATGGTGTCCATCAGCTTCACTTCCATCTGGGGCAGGCAGAAACCCACCGAGCCGGGTTTGTTCATATCGGGCTCATCCGGGGTCACGTGACTGGCGCCGCTGACCTCGGTCATGCCATAGGCCTGGCCCATCATGCAGTGCAGACGTTCGCCGCAGGCGCGCGCCACGTTCTCGCTCAACGGCGCGGCGGCGGAGTAGATGACGCGCAGTTTCGAGAGATGATATTTGTCCACGATGGGATGTTTGGCCAGCCCCAGCACAATCGGCGGAACCAGCACCGCGCGCGTGGCCTCATACTTCTCGGACAACTGCAAATACTGCTCCAAATCGAAGCGCGGCATGGTCACCAACCGGATGCCCTTCCAGATGCCCAGCAGTAAACTGCCGACGATGCCGGCAATGTGGAAGAAGGGCAGGGGCGAAATCATGCTCTCGCCTTCGGTGGACTTCCAGGCGGAATCGAGCTGGCACATTTGCGCCACCAGATTGTAATGCGTGAGCATCACGCCTTTCGGGCGGCCGCTGGTGCCGCTTGAGTAGGGCATCACCACCACATCTTCGCGGGGGTTGATTACCACCGCCGGCATCTGCCCGTCGTTCTTGAGCAGGTCGGTAAACGGCGTGGCGTCGGGCGCTTCGCCCAGCACGAAGATTTCTTGTACCTTGGATTGTCGGACTGCGGGCAGGGCGCGATCCATGAATTGCGGGATGGTCAGCAGGTATTTTGCGCCGGTGTCGTTCAGTTGATAGGCGATTTCGTCAGGCGTATAGAGCGAGCTGACGACGGTGACGTTGCCGCCCGCCGACGCCGCGCCGAAGAAAGCGATGGCGTACTCCGGCAGGTTCGGCAGGAAGATGGCGAACACATCGCCTTTCTGGAAGCCGCGCCGGCTCAACCCGGCTGCCATCAGGCGCGCGCCTCCGGCGAGTTGGGCATAGGTCACGGTGCGGCCGCTCGGGCCTTCGATCATGGCGACCTGATTGGCGCGCTCACCGGCGTACTGGAGCGTGAATTGGGTGAGCGGGACTTCGGGAATCGTGATATCTCGGAATGGACTGCGGAAGATCATGGCTCCCTCCTTGTGTGGGTGACTATGGCTTCACTGGCCTGTGAAGCTAGCTTTGCGCTTTTCGAGCAGCGCCTTGATACCCTCGTTTGCGTCCTCACTCTCGAACAGTTGCTGGAGCAGTTCCCGTTCGACCGCGATGCCATCGGCGACGGACAAGTTCAGGCCCGTCTGCACCGCGCGCTTGATCGCGCCAACGGCTTTGCTCGCGCGCGCCGGCGGCAGGAACTGCCGCGCGTACTCCATCACTTTATCCATAAAGCCGTCTGCGTCGTACACCTGATTGACCAGCCCGAAGCCCAGCGCCTCATCCGGCGCTATACTCCGACCGGTGACCATCATCTCCAGCGCGCGCGCCTTGCCGATCAAGCGCGGCAGGCGCTGGGTGCCGCCGGTGCCGGGCAGCAGGCCGAGATTCGATTCGGGCAATCCCAACTGCACGCGCTCGCCGCGCCTGGCCAGCCGCAGGTCGCAGGCCATCGCCAGCTCCAGGCCGCCGCCCAACGCGGTGCCGTTCAGGGCGGCAATGGTCAGCTTAGCCGTCCACTCCAGCCGGTTGAACGTCTCGTTGGCGTAGAGCGCGAAATTATAGCGCGCGCGCGAGCCGGCGGTGGCGAAGAAGCGCACGTCCGCGCCCGCGCAGAAGAAGCGGTCACCCGCGCCGCGCACGACGATGACCTGCACGGCGTCGTCTTCGCGCGCGCGCACGATAGCCGCGTCCAACTCGCGCAGCAGGTCGAGGTTGTAAGAATTGACGGGCGGCGCGTTCAGTTCAAGAACGGCGATGCCGTTGTCGGCGGCGTAGTTGACAAGTGACATGAGACTCCTTGGGGGTTATCAGATTAACGACTATGGCCGATCACGTCTGGATGGCTAAAGTGTACTCCAATGTCTCGTCTTCGTGTGGTATGTCCGCAGCATCCTCTTTAAGAATCTGGATATACAACTCAATGGCCTCGCGAGCCATCTTGAGTGCCTCGTCAACCGTCTCGCCGTAGGTAACACAACCGGGCAGCGATGGAACGGTCACTGTGTAACCGCCTTCCGGCTCTTTTCTGAGCCGCACGCGGTAACTCAATACTTTCGTTTCCATGGTATTCTCCCCGTCGCCGGAGGCGAGCTTCCTTCTTTAACGCCGTTCGGAGCAGATGGGTTGGCGCTGCGTGGATCAGGATGTCGCCAACCGCTCGCCGTACTGTTGCTGGTAATACGTGAGGTAATCGCCCGATTTTATCTTGCGCCACCACCATTCGTTCTTCACATACCAGTCCACCGTCTCGGCCAGCGCGTTTGCGAAGTCGTGACGCGGCGCCCAGCCCAGCGCGCGCAACTTGGCCGTGTCGAGCGCGTAGCGCTTGTCGTGGCCGGGGCGGTCGGCAACGCGGCGCAGTAATGATTCCGGTTTGCCCAGCGTGCGCAACATCAGGCGGATGACGTCAATATTGTGCTGTTCGTTCTCGCCGCCGAGGTTGTACGCTTCACCCACGCGGCCTTGATGCAGCACGATGTCTATGCCGCGGCAGTGATCCATCACATGCAGCCAATCGCGCACCTGCATCCCGTCGCCATAGACAGGCAGCGGCTGGTCGTCAATCGCGTTGGTGATGAACAGCGAGAGCAGTTTTTCAGGATACTGATACGGGCCAAAGGTGTTTGAGCCGCGCGTGATGACCACGGGTAGTTCGTAGGTCTTGTAATACGAGCGGATGAGCAATTCCGCGGAGGCCTTGCTGGCCGAA
>JACQEC010000332.1 GCA_016200765.1 Chloroflexota bacterium
CTGATCATCTTCTTCGTCGTCGGGCTTGCGCTCCTGCTGACCGTCAACGTGCCGCTGGCGATTCGCGAAGCCGAAAGCGCGCACCTGCAGGAAGCCGCCGGCGCATGAGCGCGGCCCTGACATGGGAGCAGGTCGCGCAGAGGCCCAAAACGATGCGCCCGTTGCTCATGGCGCACCGCGGCGCGGCCGATGATTTGCCGGAGAACACGCTGGCGGCGTTCGCGCTGGCGCTGGCGCAGGGCGCGGACGTGTTGGAGACCGACCTGCGCTTCACGCGCGACGACGCGCTGGTGCTGATGCACGATGCCACGGTCGAACGGACGACTGACGGCGCGGGGCGTATGGATGCGATGACGCTGGCCGAAATCAAGCGGTTGCGCGCGCGGCGGCCCTACGCCGCCGAGTTCGGCGATGAGCGTGTGCCGACGTTAGAGGAACTGCTGGCGTTCACGTCCGCGCCGCTGGCGCTCGAACTGAAGGACGCGCGCTTCGCCAACCCGGCCGACGCGCGGCGGCTGGTGGAGTTGCTGGCGAAATATGGCGCGCTGGCGCGATGCGCGGTGGTGTCGTTTCACCTGCCGCTGTTGCAAGCCCTCAAGGCGCTTGCGCCGTCACTGCCGATTGGCATGATTACGCTCTCCAACCCTCTGCCCCTCTTCCCCACCGAGTTCCTCGGCCCGCTCTGGCCGCTGGTCTATCTGAACCCGCTCTACGTCTGGTGGGCGCGGCGGCTCGGCAAGATCGTCTGCCCGCTCGACCCCGCGCCGGAGCCGCGCCTGCGCTATTACCGGCGGCTGGGCGTCTCGGTCCTGCTCACGAACCACCCGGCGGTCACGGCGCAAGCACTACAGGGATAAACGACGATGTACGACCTGCTCATTCAACAGGCGACCGTGATTGACCCCGCGCAGTCGCTCCACGCGCGCAAGGATGTGGCCTTTGCCGGAGGCCGCGTGGCCGCCGTTGCAGACGGCATCGAGGCGGCAGAGGCGGCGACGGTCATAGATGGCCGCGGCAAACTCCTGACCGCCGGTTGGATTGACCTGCACGTTCACGTCTTTGACGGCGTCTCCCACTATGGCATCGCGCCCGACCCGCACTGCATCGCGCGCGGCGTGACGACCGCGGTGGACGCCGGCTCGGCGGGCGCGGACACATTTCCCGGCTTCCGCCGCTACGTGATCGAAGCCAGCGCGACGCGCCTGTTCGCCCAACTGAACATCTCCTCGCAGGGCATGATCTCGCAGGAGATGGGCGAACTGCTGGACATCCGCTGGGCGGATGTGGGCAAGGCGCTGAAGGTCATCGAGGCCAACCGCGATGTGATTCTGGGTGTGAAGGTGCGGCTGGAGCGCGATCGCGTGTGCAGTGAGGAGAGCGGCCTGCGCCCACTGCAACTGGCGCGCGAGGCCGCCGACGCCGCCGGTCTGCCGATCATGGTTCACCCGCAACTGGCGTGGGCCGACTCGCTGGACGACATCCTCGCGCTGATGCGCAAGGACGACATCGTGACGCACTGCTTCCACGGCTTCCCGGTCTGCGGCATTCTGGACGAGCAAGGGCGGGTGCGCGAGGCGGCGCGCGAGGCCGCGGCGCGAGGCATGATCTTTGATGTGGGGCATGGGCGCGGCAGTTTCGATTGGCGCGTGGCCGAAGCCGCGCTGGCGCAAGGCTTCTGGCCGCAGACGATTTCCAGCGACCTGCACCGCTACAACGTGGACGGCCCGGTCTATGATCTGGCGACGACGGCGTCCAAGTTCTTGCAGTTGGGTCTGCCGCTGGACGAGGTCATCGCCAGAGTCACGGCGGCGCCCGCCCGCGTCATCCGCCAACCGGACCTCGGCACCCTGCGCGTGGGCGCGTGCGGCGATGCGACCCTGCTGGAATTGCAGAGCGGCGAGTTCGCACTACGTGACGCACGTGGACAGGCGCGCACAGGCAGTCAGCGACTGATGCCGGTCGGCGTGGTGCGGGCGGGGCAGGTGTATAAGGCTGATGGCTGATGGCCGATGGCTGATGGCTGATGGCGCGTTGCTATCTGCTATCTGCAATCGGCTATCGGCTATTCGCTATCGGCTATCGGGAATCTCAAACAGGCGACGACCATGACCACCTCAACCTCTCCACAACGTCTATTGCAGGAGACCTTCGGCTTCCCCGCCTTTCGCCCGGGGCAGGCAGAGGCGATTACGCATCTGCTGGCGGGACATGACACGCTGGTCGTCATGCCGACCGGCTCCGGCAAGTCGCTGATCTACCAACTCGCCGCGCTCTTACTGCCGGGTGTGACGCTCGTCATCTCGCCGCTGGTTGCGCTGATGAAAGATCAGGTGGACGCGATGGCGCGCCGCCACCTGCCCGCGACGTTCATCAACTCCAGCCTGACCGCCGCCGAGCAGTCGCGCCGCCTGCGTGCGCTGGCCTCACCCCTGCGCCCCTCTCCCAAAGTGGGAGAGGGGATGGGGGTGAGGATTGTGCTGGTTGCGCCGGAGCGCTTGCGTAGCCGCGCCTTCCGAGAGGCGCTGTCCCGCGTCCCGTTGAGCCTGCTGGTGGTGGACGAAGCGCACTGCCTGTCGCAGTGGGGGCACGACTTCCGCCCCGACTACCTGCACATCGCCGACGCGCGCGCCGAGTTCAAGCCGTCGGTCACACTGGCGATGACCGCCACCGCCACGCCGCGCGTGCAAGACGACATCGTGACGATGCTGGGGATTCCGCAGGCCGAGCGCATCATCACCGGCTTCAACCGCCCCAACCTGACCTTCGAGGTGCTGGCGGCGCCGGACGAGCGGGCTAAGCTGGCGCTCACGCAAGCGTTTCTGAAACAGGCTGAAGGCGCAGGCATCATCTACGCCGGCACCCGACGCGACACGGAGGAGATCGCCGCGTTCGCCCAGGAGACTATGGGCCTGCGCGCCCGCTATTATCACGGCGCGCTCGACGCGGCCACGCGCACGGAAGCGCAAGATGCGTTCATGTCGGGCGACGTGCCGCTGGTGGTGGCGACCAACGCCTTTGGCATGGGCATTGACCGGCCCGACGTGCGCTTTGTCTTGCATTATGCCATGCCCGGCTCGCTCGAAGCGTACTATCAGGAAGCGGGGCGCGCCGGTCGCGACGGACTGCCCGCGCGCGCGGTCCTGCTCTACTCGCCTAAAGACAGCGCGCTCCACGAGTTCTTCATCGAGAACGATTCGCCCGACGCCAGCGAGTTGCGCACCGTTCACAACTTCCTGAAGCGGACGGCGGCTCCCGGCGATGGCCCTGATCTGGGAGTGTCGCCGGACGCGATTGAACAGGCAACGGGCATCGGCAAAACCAAGGTGCGTGTGGCGCTTGAATTGCTGGAAGCGGCCAAAGCCCTGCGCCGCATGCCGAGCGAGGCTTTCGGCCAGATGCCGGTGGAGGTTCTGCCGCTGCCGGAGACGACCCTGCAGGCGATCTCCAAGCAAGTCGCCCAGCGCCGCGAGCACAAACGCGCCTTGCTCGACATTATGATCACCTACGCCGAGACCGACGCCTGCCGCCGACGCACGATTTTGCAATACTTCGGCGACCACAGCCCCGCCGACGCGCCGATCTGCTGTGACAACTGTCTGGCGCGCGAGGAAACAGCCGAGGCGGGCGATCCGTTGAGCGTTACGGGTTCCGCACTAACGCCCGCGCGCCCGGCGCAGAGCCAGTCCGAGCGCGCGGCGCTGATCGTGCTCGATACGGTCGCTCGCTTGGAGTGGGAGATTGGCAAGGGCACGCTGGCCAACCTGCTCAAAGGGTCGCACGCCAAGAAGATGCAGCCTTACACCGGTGAGCACAACTTCGCCAAGTTTGCCGCACTGCCGACCCGCGAGATCGAGTCGCTGGTTGAGCAACTGCTGATGGCGGGCTACCTGAAGCAAACGGGAGGCGGCCGCCCCACGCTCCGTCTCAGCCCACGCGGTGAGGCGGCGCTCAAGGCGCGCGCGGCCATCACGGTTGACCTGCGCGTTGTTCAACCGGCCGCCGCACAGCGCAGTAAAGCGAAACAGCAAGCCGGAGGCACCGTGGCGCTGACCGGCCAGATGCTGGCGCGCGGCCTCACGCCTGAACAGATCGCCGCCGAGCGCGCGCTGACGGTGTATACAATCTATTCGCACCTCGCGCAGCTCATTGCCGATCAGCAGGTCGAACTCGACGCCGTCGTGCCGCGCGACACCCAAGAGCAGATTCGCGCCGCCATCGAAAAGGCGGGATCAGCCGCCTACCTCTCGCCGATCAAAGCCTTGTTGCCGGAGGAGATCAGTTACGAGGTCATTCGCTGTGTGGTGGAGGCGTGGAAGCGCGAACAGGGCGCGGCGGCTTGATCCCCACAGCCCAGCGCCCCGGTGGCTGATCTCTTTGGGATTCCGCAGGCGGACATATCGTAATTAATCTCAATCACCTCCAGCAAAGTTCTACTTTTCACGTTATGGTCAGAGACGCGATTACCTTAAAATTTGTTCGTTTTTCTTGACAAATCGGAATTCGTGGTATAATTCGCCTAGTTTGATCAATGGCCGGGTGCTCGTCGACAATCCTTATGAGCCACTCAAGACCCAAAGTTGCGCCGCGCACTCTTTATCGCTTTGCACAGTGGCCCTCGGGCCGAGGGAGTAGGCGGAGAGATTCAGTACGACCATATAGCTGAAGTTCAGGCTCGTTGGTCGTATTTTGTTATCTTCATGCGAATGGCTTATTGCCTCGCGGTGCTGCTCTCCCAACCGAACTATCCTTCCCGAACTTAGCGCACGGATGGCTCGACCATCCTTGACCGAAGGACGACCATGGATACACTCGTTGCCAAGTCCAAAAAATTGTCTGACTTAGAGGCCCTGAGCGCCTACCAGAAACTGCTCAGTGGACTTCGATACAGACTCGCGATTGTTGTGCCGCCCCCCCTCCCCGTCGTCGGCCCTAATGAAGAAGATGTCCAACCTCTTTCCGGCATTAGCGATTCCACCAATGGACGCCTGTTGCACCAGCTCTTTAGCCGGCTCTACCCGCTCGAGTCGATCTACCTCAAAGAACTCGGCTATCACGACGAGCAAGAGTGGCCTACTGTCTGTAAGAAACTGCTAGAAGAGTATCATGTTGTGATCGTCGGCGGGCCACATCGCAACCCGCTTGCTCGCTGGCTACTCGATAAGGTCCAGAGCGGTTACACCTTTAAACGCAATGGCGACGGGCCCTACCAGATTTATGATCTGGACAAAGAGCAATTTAAGGCTTGCCCGGACAACCAGTCTGAGAACCAGTCCGAGGACTTTGGATTTCTGCGCTGGCTCACACTCACAGTCCCGATCGGTGAGAATGGCAAGCAGGTCAACCAGCGGGTCATCTGGATTGCCGGCAACCACCGGCTAGGCACTACTGGCGCTACGCGCCTGCTCCTCAGCGAAGGAAACGTCAAAATACTCTCTGAGCATGTTCCAGTACCCGACCCGCACGATTTTGCCGTTCTCGTCAAGGCCGCTGGCTCCCCCAAAACCTTTACCATCGGATCCTGTAAAGTCGTCGGACCCGAATCTCTGCCCCAGTCCGTGCGGGATATTAAGGTCGAGAACAAATACGACGTCAACCTGATCGTGGCCCGCCCCACTTGGCTCTTTTTGTTGCGCTCTGAGCCGGAATTTCTCTTTGCGCCTGGCCCTTCGTTAACTACCAGTTTCGACAAGGATTGGCCCAAAAGAGCCAAAGGCCGTCCCGTGCTCTACACGCCTATCGAATCACTCTCCACTGGTCGCACCATAGGCTATCATGCACTGGCCGTGCCTACCTCACCGCCCGCTGACGAACTGGAGCGTATCAAAACTATTCTCCAGAGTGCTGCTGAGCACTCTCTCTTCTCCCGGAAACCGTATGAGCTCTATCTGCCGATTTTGGCAGGGGCATTAGATGAACCGCTCATTGATATCATCGGTCACTATAGCGGGAAGATCCCGCCGCGGCGACTCTTTCTCGAGATAGTTGACCTGGAGACCAGCCAATACGCTCAGAACGGTCACGACTCTCTTTTGAACTCTTTTTTGATCTATATTAGGAAGATGGGCATTGGCCTCTCTTTCTGCGTCACCGGCCGTCCCATCGGTTTTCTTATCCGCTCTGAGCTGCGCCCTGAACGGGTCAAAGTCAAATGGTTTCTTGACTATATCTTGTCTCGCGACGAGAAAAAAGCGCTAGTCCGTAAACTGTTGCGCTTGCAAGAAAATACGTTTGGGCCCTATATCATCGAAGAGGGGGCTGACTCTAATGACGCCCGCTGCACCACCTATGAGAAGAAAGAAGACGAGGAGGAAGAACCCATCCGCTTCGTCACGCGTGTCAATAAGTCAACTCCTGATCCTCAATAGCGCAATCCTTCAGTACAATCTTTCGCCCTCATCGCAGCCACCCGATAATGTATCTACCCAACAGTCTAATAAGCAGCCTTGATGACCATGAAGTAAGCCTTCTCCTGTCCTTATCGCAATGGCTTGGCGACGACCCAACTGCCCACTGGTACGAGCTCGAGCCGTCCGCGGGGTGGCGCTTGCTCGAGGGGCTCCCTCCGAAAGGTTTTGCATCCCTCATACCCGATCAACACCACCTCGACCCCTCTCAGCAATCTACAGCTCTGCCCTTGTTTTGGGCGTACAACGCGCATGCTGTCAGCGACCTGCGAGACGAGAGCGTCCGAATCGCCCGCTACAAAACAGCAAACTTGGAACCCCTTGCTCCATTCTCAAATCTGTTTATCGTCGGCCTCAACACTACTGACTCCAAGAACCCTAAACATCTGGCCGTCGTCTTCGACGATTGTTCGTCACTGAACGGTTCCCAAGACGCATTCGAAAAGCGTGAAAGACTCTGGCTCTATTTACGTGACAACCAGAGATTCCTAGCCGATTCGTTCCTGTGGGCCTCCCTCATTGATTACGTCACCCAATGGGGCAAATTCCCCTTACCGCCCGATCTTGTAAAAGTCCGCAAAGACCTTTACGACGAGCAACTCAAGAAGGATTGCACTGTCTGGTTCCAGCCTATTGTCGGCTTACCGCTCTGGGGCGGAAAGATCAAGACACAAATTCCCCCGGAGGATTACATAAAGATCGAAGCCTTCGAAGCGCTCGCACGCGAAGTGCACGCTTCACAGACCTACGACAAGCGCCCCGACTGGGCTTTCGAAATCGCTGAACTTCACGGTCTCCCCGATTTCGTTTTTCTACGCGACCGCGTGCTCATAGAGAAGGCTATCCAGAATTACAGCAGGACCAAAGCCGATCGCGCTCATAAGCCGTTGCATTTGAATGTTTCCCCTTCTGTGCTTACCTCATCCAACATAACCCACCTGCACGATCTCTTGAAAAGGCTCATCGTCACGGATGGACTGTTGGAAAAGGAGACGGCAATCAGTCTCGAATTGACCGAAGAGAGCGACATACCCCCTGATGGCTCGGATAGCTACGCCCAATCAGTTATCAATTTTACAGCACAAATTCACGCGTTAATTCAGCGCGATCTCTCCAAGCACATTAGAATTGATCTGGTCTCCGACGACTTTGGCTCCGGCTTTACCAACGCGATCCGGATCCTCTGTCTCAAGTGTGACTCCATTAAGATCGATAAAGATATTCGCAAATTGGATCGGGATCATATCGCGGCCATTCTCGACACCGCTGACGCGACCCGCGAACGCCGTACTGACTCTAAGATACGTTTAGTGCTGGAAGGGCTAGAACTGGATAATCCCGTAGGTGTCGATCTCCTGCATGAGTCCTTCAGGCACAACATCAACAGCGTTCAAGGATGGCTCTTGAATGAAGCTGGTAAGGCAAAAGCCGATCCTGATCCCACACTGGATACCCCAACCCGTGACTTTATTGAGCAGGAATTCACTGTCTGGAGCGTCAGACAAGAAACAGGAAGGCGAGCTGTTCTCCAAGCTCGCTGAGGCTTCATCTTTGATATAGACAGGTAGATCTTGATATAACTGCGTACAAGGAGGGGATGTATTTCCCCAAGCGATTGGTATAGCTGCCCCATAATCGATCCCTCCATTATCTGCTCATCGCGTGCCGTGCATGTTGATGTCCATTCACCCCTCAATCGCTGTAGTCGTGTGATGGCATGAATCCTGTAAAATAGAGACATGATCGAACAAACCGCCGAACTCATCTGGCAGTGGCTGCGCACCACCGGCGCGCAGGCGGCGGTGATTCTCGCGGGCGCCTGGCTGTTGTACCGGGCCTTGCGGGTGGGCCTGACCCGCCTCGAGCGCGCGGTGATGGCCGACGGTGGCACGAACGTGGACCGCCAGCGGCGCGTGGTCACGCTGGTCGGCGTGGCGCGCTCGACCGGTCTCGTCGCCATCGTCGTGGCGGCGAGCCTGATGCTGTTGGCCAAGTTGGGCTTTAACATCACGCCGCTGATCGCCGGCGCTGGCGTGATCGGGCTGGCGATCGGGCTGGGCGCGCAGACGCTGATACGCGACCTGATTGGCGGCCTGTTTATCGTCTTCGAGGATCAGTATCACGTCGGCGACGCGGTCAAGGTCGGCGGCGTGTCGGGGTCGGTCGAGCGCATCACCCTGCGCGTCACCTACCTGCGCGACCTCGACGGCACCCTGCACATCGTCCCCAACGGCGAGATGCGCGTGGTCTCGAACCGCACGACCGGCTGGTCGCGCGCGGTGGTGGACGTGAGCGTCGGCTACGCACAGGACATCAGCCGCGCGCTGGCCGTCCTGCGCGAGGTCGCCAGCGAGGCCAACGCCGACCCCGCGCTCAAGCCGCTGTTGATTGAGCCGCTCGCCGTGAC
>JACQEC010000333.1 GCA_016200765.1 Chloroflexota bacterium
CGCCTTCCCGCCCGCGCAGGCGAAAACAGGAATGGCCTAACCAGTTGATTTCCATAGAGCAGATCTCCTTGGGAGCCTAGTTTTGTGCCAGATCAATCTCAACCCACTGCGAGCCACTCTGCCCCGGCTCGCAATTCTCGGCCGGCGGCGAGATCGTGAAATCCACCGATGGCGCAAGGCTCAGGCCATTCGCGTCCACGGCCATCAATGTATAGAGCCCTTTGGTCAATGGGGTGATCTCATAATTGCGATCCGGTGACGCCCCGATGTAATTGGGCATGCTCGCCGTCTGCGCTCCGGCCACGTGGCCGCGGAACACGACCAGATAGATGCCGCCCAATAGTTTATCGCCGGCGCGAATCGTGCCAAAGACTCCCGTGCTTCCGCAATTCGGAAACGCGCGTTGCGTCACAATCCTGAATTGAGACGACTGTGGCGTGCGCGTATCTCTGGGGCGCGGGACAGGCGTAGCGGCCAACCCTGAGACTGTCGAAGGGGTTGTAGCGAGAGGAGTGATACGCAGGGTGGGCAGCGGGACCACCGTCGGCGTATCCGCGGTCGCCTTCGGCACGGGTAGGGTTGCCGCCGCTGTTTCCGCCAGCCCAGCCGTGCGACCTACAGCCACCTCACGTGCCGAATCAACCGTCAGCCCGAACCTCGCCGGAAACAAGATAATGATCAGGCCGACGCAAAGGCTCGATACCACGCTCATAGCGGCCAACCCGGCCAGCCTTTGACGGCGGCCATTCGCGGATGGAATCGGCGGCGTGTCTTTGCTTCCGGTCATGCCTTATCGCCTCTCAAGGATACGAGCGTGGGGTTGCCGTTGGAGCCACCGGCACCGGACTGTTGGTCGCCGGAACCGAGGTGCTGGTGGGCGGTAACAGCGTCGCTGTCGGCGTGGGCGGCACAATCGTTGCCGTCGGTGTAGCCGGTACTGGCGTATTGAGCGCCGGCCTCACGGTTTGAGTTAGGGCCGGGACGGCGCTCTGCGGGGTGGCCGCGTCGCCCGCCGGACGCGGCGGCACCGGACTGGTCGCCGCGCCGATGCGCACAGCCTCCGGCTCCTCGCGCCGCCATGTGTCGTCGGTGACTAACTGGTAGGTAAAGCGCCCATTGTTGGCCTTGGCGAGAACCCGAAGGGCGGTACTCGGTTGGCTTGCCGCCAGCCGCGCAGTCGTTTCGTTCAGCCGAGCCACCAGATTGCTCTTCGGGAAATTCGGATATAAACCCAGCCGCCCGGCCAAAATCTGGTTCCGCAACAGATAGGAAGCGCCAATCTCGACGTCTTTCATCTGCGGCAGGGCGACAGCCTGTGCCGTGCGCAAAAGCAGGTAGTTCTCATACACCTGCGCCAACTGCCCGCGCACCTCACCCACGATGTCCTCCCAATCGGCAACGATGCTCAACCCGAACCCCTTGCGCGCCACGCGGTACTTGAGCGTCAACCAATCTATCAGGCTCCGTGCTATCGCCAGTTTCTGCGCCAGCGTCTGCTGGGCGCCGGGCGCCGTGTAAGCCGCCATACGCACACCATCTTCAGCAAAAAGGGCATCGCCCAGCTCGTCAACCAGCGCGGTGGGAATGGCGCCGCCGTCCGCCGAAGCCTGCATGACCTTGAGCGCGGCCGCTATCCGCCTCTGCTGGGCCGCCTGCACGGCCTCGTTGGCTGGCATTGGCTCCACAGCCGGTAGTGGCTCAGGCACGTCCGGTGTGGACACACCGGATTCGTTGAGCGCAACGAGGCTCGCCCGCTCGCTGTTCAGTTCTGCGACGCGCCGTGTATCACCGGCTTGCTCAGCCAATAATATCAATTGGGTCAGCAAGGAAATGCGGTTGGCATCCTTGGCGTTGGGGCTATCCAGCACAATATCGCGCACGGTATCCATGGCTCGGCCTGCGGCACCGGCTTCTTTGAGCCGGTAGAGCGATTCCTGCCTGACCACCAAGCTTACTCTGCGAACCATGGAAGGGTTAAATCCAGCCACTCTGAGGCCTACTCATCACATTATAGGCTTAGACGAGAGAATTACCCAAATGGTCTCGTGCACATTGGCCGCTCATCAGGCCGAAGGCCGCGCTCATCGCAAGCGGTGCTGGCCCCGATCGCCAGCCGCGGTAGTTGCGCGGTTCAAGCGCGTCGCCGTGCGCCATTGGAGCGCCACGCTAAATTGCGCTACAATCTCTGCCATGACCCACCCGCGTGCGAAGCCCGGTCGCAGAACCCCACAGCGCCGCAGGCATCCCAGCCCAGAGTCTGTCGAAGGCGCCAGCCACGACGCGCAACTCAGCGCACTGCGCGACATCGCCCGCGCGCTCGGCTCGGCGTGGGACCTCGAAACCTCTTTGCAGGCCATCAGCCAGACCACAGCGTCGCTGATGGCGATGGCCTCCTGCTCGCTATATCTGCTCGATCCCTCCCGTAAAACCTTGATCCTGAAGGCGAGCACCGGACTCGCGGCGGCGGCCGTCGGTCAGGCGAGGCTCGAACTGGGCGAGGGCATCACCGGCTATGCCGCCCAACACGGCCAGCCGGTCGCCGTGCGCGACGCCGCGAGTGACCCCCGCTTCAAGTATCTCCCGCAGACGCAAGAGCAGAAATTCAAATCGTTGCTGGCGGTCCCGCTGATTAGCCAGGGGCGCGTTATTGGCGCGATGAACGTGCAGACAACGGCTTTTCATCGTTTCAGAGAACCGGAGATTGCACTGCTGGCGCTCATCGGCGAATTGGCCGCTGGCGCGCTCGAGCGTGCCTTGCAACACGACCGCCTCCAACAGCAAGTTCAGGAGCTCTCCACGTTGGCACAGGTCAGCAAGGCCGTCACCGCCCCGATCTACCTCGACGAGATGTTGAGCGTGGTGGTTGAAATGGCGGCGCAGATCATGCGCGCCCGCGCCTGCGCGCTGCTCTTAGTTGACAAAGACAGCGGCGAGTTGGTGATTCGCGCGGCGCACGGTCTCGGCAAGGCTCATGCGCGCACCGCCCTGCAAGTTCACAACAGCCTGACCGGCAAGGTCGTGCTGAGCGGCGAGCCGCTGATCGTGCCCGACCTTCTGCGCGATCCGCTCTACCGGAATCGCGAGTTGGCGCAACAAGAGGGCCTGTGCTCGTTCCTCGCCGTGCCGTTGACCGTGCGCGATCGGGTCATCGGCGCGTTTAACTGTTATATGGGCGAAGCGCATGACTTTACGCCCAAGGAGATCGAACTTCTATCTACACTGGCGAATCAGACCGCGCTCGCCCTCGAAAACGCGAACCTCGCCATGAATGCCTTGCTGGTGCGCGAAATGCACCACCGGGTCAAGAACAACCTGCAAATGGTCGCCATGCTCCTGCGCCTCCAACTCAACAGCGGCGGCGAGATTTCGGTGCGGGACGTCCTGCACCAGACCATCAACCGCATCATGAGCATCGCCGCCGTGCACGAGGCGCTGTCACAGCAGGGCTTCCGCTTGATCGCCGTCAAAGGCCTGATTCAGCAGGCGGCACAGATGGCAACGCAGAACATGGCGCGCCCCGGACAGGATATTCAGGTGAGCGTCAGCGGGGCCGACGTGCGCTTGCCGCCCCAGCCCGCGACGACCCTGGCGATTGCGGCCAACGAGTTGATCCAAAACGCGATTGAGCACGGTTTCGGCGACCGTTTACGCGGCACGATTCAAGTCAGCCTGGCTCAGCAGGGCGGGCGGTTGATTGTGCAGGTCACCGACGACGGCGCCGGACTGCCGCGCGACTTCACGGTGAAACAAAGCCTCGGCTTGCAGATTGTCGAAGCGCTGGTGACCGAAGACCTTCAAGGCCAATTCTCACTGACGTCCGGCGGGGCGGCGAACGCCGGAGGGAGCGGCACCTCCGCCACGCTGGTCATTCCCTATTCAGACTCGGAGAGCGATGAGAATCCTGCTGGCTGACGACGAGGCGGTCATCCGCCTTGGCCTGCGCGCTATGCTTGAAGACGCCGGGCATCAGGTCGTGGGCACCGCACCCAATGGCCGTGTCGCGGTGGAGTTGGCCCAGAGCACCCAGCCCGATGCCGTCATTCTGGACATCAAGATGCCGGTGCTCGACGGCTTGACCGCGGCGCGCCAGATTATGGCTCACCGCCCGACCGCCATCGTGATCCTCACAGCCTTCAACCAGCCGGACTTCGTCGAGCAGGCGAATGACGCCTCGGTGTTTGCCTACCTCGTCAAGCCGATCAAGGAAGAGCGGCTGACGCCGACGCTCGAAATCGCGGTTTCACGCTTCGCGGAGTGGCAGGAGATTCGCGCTCAGGTTCAGTCACTGCAGGAAAGCCTCGAGGCGCGCGACCTGATTGAGCAGGCCAAACGGGTCTTGATGCAGAGCGATGGCTTGACCGAGCGTCAGGCGTTCCTGAAGATTCATCACCAGAGCCGTGA
>JACQEC010000334.1 GCA_016200765.1 Chloroflexota bacterium
CCATAACTTCACCGGCGCGCCACTGCCCGGTTGCAACACCGCCAGCCGCTCGCCCGGCATCACCCCCTGCGCGCGCAAAAACGCATCCGCCCATTGCCGGTCGGCATCCGTGATCGGGAACTCCAACGGAAACTGCTGTGGACTGGCCTCCGGCTCCGGCGCGGCGGCGAGATGCGCGATGAGCCGCAGGTTCTGCGCGACCTCGTGCCGACCTGAAAGGTACGGCAGTCCATCGTTGACAAAGGGCCTGACCTCCGGCACCGTGTAGCCGATGCGGCGCGGGATGCGCGCCAGCGCCGCCAGCAGAGCGCCCCACCAGTGATCAAAACGCAAGATGACCGCTGTGTCGAAGTCCTGCATCCGCAGATGGCGCGCCGCTTCCCAGAGCCGTGTGTACGGCGCCAGCGGTGAGCCTTTCGGGCGGCGGGTGAAGCCGGGGAAGGCGAGCGTCTGCACCTCGTCCACATAAGGGCTGCGCTCCACCACCGGCTTGCCCCACGGCCCAACCAACAGCGTGACGTGCGCGTCCGGCATCTGCGCGCGCAGGGTGCGAAGCGCGGGCGTGACGAACAGCAGGTCGCCCAGATGGTCGGGGCGAATCAACAAGACGCGGCGGTTGACGGGATGCGGCTGCGCCGGTGTGTTGAAAGCCAGCCCCAGCAAGCGCAGTAGAAGGAGGCGCAGTGGCTTGCGGAGCGACGGCGGGTCGGTCTTCGGGATAGGCGTGGGAAAGAGGTTACCCATCCGATCCGCCACCTGCCGCCGTGTACAGCGGCTCCAGCCGCGGCGCGATGCTCTGCCAGTCGAACTGCTCGACCACATGCTGGCGGGCGCGCGCGGCGAGCGCGCGGCGCAGGTCGGGGTCTTGCGCGAGGCGGATGACGGCATCGGCGAAGGCGGACGCGCTGTCGGCCAGCAGGGCTTCGCGGCCATCCTGCACGCCCAATCCGTCACAGCCGAGCGTCGTCGAGACGACCGGCGCGGCCATCGCCATCGCCTGCAGGAGCTTGAGGCGCGTGCCACTGCCCATCCGCAACGGCGCGACATAGACGGCCGCGCCCGCGATGTACGGCCTCACATCGGGCACCGCGCCGGTGATCAGCACGTCGCTCCGCCTGCCCAGAGCCGCGAGCCGCGCGTGGGGCTGTTGCCCCACAATCACAAACCGCGCCTGCCGCAGGCGCGCGCGCACGCGCGGCAAAATCTCCTCCGCGAACCAGAGCGCCGCGTCCACGTTGGGGCGGTAGTCCATCTTGCCAGTGAAGACCAGAGCGCAGGCCCCACCCTTGGCCTCGCCTTGTGGCGCGTATTCCTCTGTGTCCACGCCGTTGGGCACGACCGTGATCGGCTTGCCCGTGCCCAAGGCGGCCAGCGCGCGCGCGTCGGCATCCGAGACGGCGGCAATCGCGTCGTGTCCGCCCAGCACCACGCGCTCGTAGCGCGCCAGTTTTTGCCACTGAATGAGTGAGTAGAGCACGGCGTGCCAGCGAAGCGGCGCGCGCGCGTCGGCGCGAAACGCGCTGTGCTGTAAAGCGTACTCGGCGTTGTGGTCGTCGAAGACGAGCCGCACCCGCTGTCGTTTCAGCATCAGCCCGTAGGGGGCCATCTCGATGCCCTCGACCTGAACCCCGTCAAACGGTTCGCGCTCGACCCATTCGAGCAGGGCGCGGGCAAAGTCGGGCGAGGACAGGCGCAGGGCCATATCGGGCAAGGGCGAGGCCATCGCCGCGAAAGCGCGCGCCAGCAGGCTCCGGCGCGGCGGCGCAGGCACGGCGCGCACCGCGCGGCAAATCTGATGCAGGGGCGAGGCGGCATCCCACTGATCGCCCGGCTGTAAGAAGGTCAACAGCGACACGTCGTGGCGGCGCGCCAACTCGCGCATCAGGTAGAAGTTGCGCAGGCTCGTCCCCTGCATCGGCGGGTAGGGCAATTGCGGGGTCAGAAAGAGGAGACGCATCGGACGACAGGCTCACCCTGCATGGAGGAATTGCAACAGATGATTGTATACTTGACAAACCAATCCCACTGAGCGAGGTATAGCCAGTCGGCGGCAAGCGGTTGTTGCGCCGCCTTTGAACCGGAAATGATACTTATATAGTGTAGACCTATAGTCATCATTCGGGCAAACTTCACCGTATGCCAAAGCCTGCTCTAAAAAGACTAGGCGACAATCTGAAGCAGTTTCGCCAATCAAAAGGTCTGTCGCAAGAAAAACTTGCTGAATTGACAGACTTGCACCGTACATACATAGGTGGTGTCGAACGCGGCGAACGCAACATTAGCCTTCTCAACCTTATTCGGATTGCAGAGGCTTTGGGTGTTTCAGTGGCAGATTTGGTGAAGGGCATAAAGTAAATGGCGTCACCGTATGCTGGTTTACCAGCGCATGAATGGAAAAAACGAACGCAGCAATTAATCGCTGAACACCCGCTTGACTCCAATGAGATTTATGAAGTCGCTCATCGAGTGTGGAACAGCATCTTTGACTCCAAGCTCGGAAGCAAGCCGTTTCAGATAGGCGTTGATATGTTCCCCCGCCCTCAGATAATGGCCTTCCTCTTGCACGAACTGATTCCTTTGGAGTTTGCCTATCGCTACCCGAATGTTTGGAGACGCGATGAAACTGCTGGCGAGAAAGATTTGGTCTATATCCCCGACGAGCAGTATTCAATCGAAATCAAAACTTCTTCAAGTGCTAAAAGCATTTTTGGTAATAGAAGTTACGCTCAAGAAACTGTTTCGCGTTCAGCCAGGAAGAGCAAGTCGGGTTATTACCTTGCAATTAACTTTGGGAAATTCGATTCAGTCAAACGTCCTGAAATAACAATGGTGCGCTTTGGGTGGTTAGACCATTCTGATTGGGTTGGTCAGGCCGCCGCTACAGGACAACAGGCGCGACTCGAACCCGCTGTCGAACATTACAAACTACTGCGACTCCCACTCGACAAATAACTCATTAAGAAATTCCATCTGTTCTCCTGCGACTTTTGACTTTGTGAGAAAGCAATCTATCCTATTGGCGGCAATCTGACAATATGGAGTGTTGATTTCAAAACCCAACGTCTTGCGCCCAAGACCTAGAGCCACAAGGGCAGTAGTTCCTGAACCCAAGAATGGATCAAATACAGCCTCGTCTAAATTGGATGAGGCTTTTATGATTCTTTCGATTACTGCTTGAGGAAACTGGGCAGGATGGGGGGTGCGTTCTTTTGAACTACGACTCTGTCCCGAAGTCACTTTAGGAATTTGCCAAACGTCAGATGGGTTCTTCCCGTTTGGGTTGACCTTGATTTTGCCGTGCTTCTTTTGATTAGGATACCTGATATTAGGATCCCTCACGGCATCGAGGTTGAAAGTGTAGTTGTTTTCGTCTTTCACATACCAAAGAAATTTTTCATTGCGTGGCGAAAAGAATTTTCTCCCTGCAACCCCTGCGCCATAGTTCCAAACGACTTCTTGAATGAGAAAGAAAGGGACTCTGTTCCACAGCAAGTAGGGAATAGGAATGGCTTTGGCTTTTTGCTCAACTGCAATGTAACCTAAATTCAGCCAAAGCGCACCGTTATCAAGTGTCAATCTGTGGACTTCCTGCATCCATTCTTGACACCAGTTTAGGTATTCATCCAGTGGGCGAACTTGCTCATATTCTTTGCCGATATTGTAAGGTGGGCTAGTGACAGTCAAATCGATGAATGGTGATTGAATACGCCTCAGACCCTCAAGGCAATCCATATTGTATATGGCGCAATTAGGGGCCTCGTAAAATGGCTTGCCGAGGATTTTGCTCATAGTGTCGAACATAGGCAATAACTCGCTGTTATGATGATACTTATAGTATTCATTTATTTGTTGTTGTCAAGAGCTTTTGCCTGACAGCGCAAAGTATAGCATTTTGCTGAAGGCGCTGAATTGGGGTAAGCGCCCAACTAGGGCTTATACGGAATAATTCCGTATGACATCCACACGTTGCAAATGCAGATTTTAGAGCGCGGATTGGGCTTCGCCAGGGCGCCGGGACGGCAGGCTCGGTTTTGGGTGCGGCGGATCATCGCGCCGCGGCCTGATGATAGACGTCCAGCGTTTCGCGCGCGGCGCGCTCCCACGAGAACCGTTGGGCGCGCTGAAGGCCCGCCTCGCGCAGGCTGTCGCGCAGGGCGTCATCTTCGAGCAGGCGGCGCATCGCCTCGGCCAGTCCGGCCTCATCCTGCGGGTCAACGGTTAGGCCGGCATCACCCACCACCTCCGGCAGTGACGACACATTGGAGACGACGACCGGCGTGCCGCAGGCCATCGCCTCCAGCGCGGTCAGGCCGAACCCTTCGTAGAGGCTGGGCAGAACCAGCAGGCGGGCGGCGTTGTACAGGCCGACCAACTCGGGCCGCGACAGCGCGCCAATGAACTTCACCTGATCGCCTAACCCCAACTGTCCGGCCAGCGCAAACACCTCGTCCGCCAGCCAGCCGCGCCGCCCGGCGATAACCAACTGCGCCTTGACCCCGCGCCGGGACAGTCGCTGAAACGCGCGGATGAGCAATGAGATGTTCTTGCGCGGCTCAATCGTGCCGACAAACAGCGCGAACGGCTGGGACAGCCCGTGTTGCGCCAAGACCTGCTGGATCGCCAGTGGGTCGTCCAATGGGCGGCAGAGCGGGTCGGCGGCTTCGTAGATCACCGCAATCCGCTCCTCGTCGCCATCCAGCAGGTTCACGATATCGCGCCGCGTCGCTTCGGAGACGGCGATGACCCGCTCGGCGCTGGCAACGGCGCGCCGGACTTGCCCGTAATACGCCGCGCTCTCGCGGGTCAGCAGGTGCGGGTAATGACAGAAGGCTAAATCATGAACGGTGATGACCGAAGCCCAGCGGCGGCGGAAGGGCGGGATGAAGTCGGGGCTGTGCAGCACATCCAACCCCATGAACCATAACTCGGCGGGCAGCGCCCACTGCTCCAGCCGGTGGTGCGGCGGGGTGAAGAGTCGGCGCGGTTGAAGCGGCGACCCCCTGCGCCCGTCGTCGGCACTGCGCGGCCAGTCGGCGTGCGCGGTCACCGGCAAGGGGATCGCCGTCAGCCACGGCGCAGGCGAGGCGTTCCGGTGGTGCAAGATGAGGTAATCGTCTGCTTCCAGCCGCGCCAGCGCCTGAATCAGGTTCAGCGTGTACTGGGCAATCCCGCCCTCGCGCCGGATGTGCGCCAGCCGCGCGTCTATGCCAATCCGCATGGGTGATCGTCACGCTAGGGCATGTACAAGACCTGCCCCTACGGGGGGCGCGCGCGAACGCGCTAGCGGTTGACGTGCATCGGCATGATCACGTGCACGAACTCATCGGAGCCGACCATCTTGAACACGCCGGGCTTTTCGGGCGCGTTGGTTTCAATCGCCACCTGCGCGGCGTCCACCACCGCGAGCATCTCCGACAGGTACTTGGCGTTAAACGCGACCTCAATGGCCGGGCCGTCCACCGTCGCGTCAATTTCGCCGACTTGATCGCCGACCTCCTGCGACTCGGCGCGGACAATCATGCGTCCGGGGGCCAGGTCGGTGCCCGGCTCAATCGTCATGCGGATGATGTTCGAGGCGTCGCGCGCGAAGAACGAAGCCAGCTTCACCGCCTTCACGAAGTCCACCGTACCGACGACCGTGCGCGTGTTGTGGCTCTTGGGCACGAGCGAGAGCACGTCGGGGTAGTTGCCCTCGACCAACTGCGTCACCAGTTCCGTGCTGGACGTGTGGAAGACGGCCTGATTGCGGTTCTTGGTGATGGTGACCTCGATGGGCTCCTCTTCGTCGCCGATCATACGGCTCAACTCAATCAGCGCGCGGGCGGGGATGATGATCGCGGTGACGCCGGCCTTGCCCTCGCTCACCGTACCCGTGCGCACGGACAGGCGAAAGCCGTCGGCGGCGGCCAGCGTAATCTTGCCGTCGTCGAACTTCGCCAGCACGCCGGTCAGGACGGGGCGGCTCTCGTCGGCGGCGGCGGCGAAGGCCACCTGACTGATGATCGCGCGCAGGGTGTCCGGATCCAGCTTGAGTTTGTTTTCGGGGCCGGCGGTGGGGATAGGCGGGAACTCCTGCGCGTCCATCCCTTTGATATTCGACTCAAAACGCGAGCACTTCAGGTTGAGCGTCTGCGTGCGGACATTCAACTGCATGTCAATCTTTTCGGGTGGCAGGGAGTTGACGAACTCGCCCAGCAGTTTGGATGGCACAGTCGTCGCGCCCTCCTCCTCGATCTGCGCGCCGATCCAGGTGGTGATGCCGATGGTCAAATCGGTGGCGGCCAGTTTCAGCCGCCCCTGATCGGTGGCGATCAGGATATTGTTCAGCACGGGCAGGGTACTGCGGCTGGCCACGGCGCGGGCGACGAGGCCCAAGCCTTTATGCAGGTTCTCTTGCAGGCAGGAAACTTTCACGACGGCCTCCGATGATCAATCTTGGTTTGCGTGGCTATTGTATCCCGACTTAGGGTTGGATGCAAGCACGCCGAAGCGCAAAGCCGCGCCTGACTTGACCCCGCTGTGCGAACCCGATAAGATAGGCGCAGTCACACGAGACGAATCATGCCGGTTTCCGATGGGAGGATTCCCGCCTATGCCCCTCCGCGCCTATTATCGCCCGTCCAGTTGGGCCGACGCGCTGGCCTTACTCGATAGTGCCGCCCCTCTGCTGATTGGCCCGCGCCCGCGCGCGCTCGACGCGCTGGATGCCGAGGCCGCCGTTGACTTGAGCGCGCTCGACCTCGCCTATATCCGCGAGATGGATGACGGCGCCATCCACATCGGCGCCTTAACCACCTTGCAGGCTATCGCCGATTCGCCGGCGCTATGCTCGCGCGCGAGCGCCCTTCTGCCGGTCGCCGCGGTGGAAGCCGCGCACCCCGGCCTGCGCCAACTGGCGACGCTCGCCGGAGCGCTGGCCTCGCCGGAAGGCCCGCCCGAGCTGTGGCTCGCCCTGCTCGCGCTGGACGCGACGGTCGTCACGCGCGGGGTGGACGGCGAGCGCGAGACGGCCATCGCCGACTTTCGCCCCGCCGGAGGCGCGCTGGTGAGCGAGGCGCGCATCGCGGGATGGACGGCGCAGGCCGTCGGCGCGTTGGAGCGCCTGTCGCGCACGCCGCGCGATCAGGCGATTGTCGCGGCGGCGTGCGCGCTCGTGGTGGAAGGCGGCGAGGTCAGCCGCGCGCGCCTGGCGCTGGCCGATGGCGGCCCGCCGCGGCGGGTCAGCGCAATCGCCCCATTGCTCGAAGGCCGTCCCCTTGACGCGGAACGGCTGGCGCAAACCGCGCGCTTCTGCGCGGACGCGGCACAGCCGCTCTCCGATTTTCGCGCCAGCGCCGATTATCGCCGCGCGATGGCCGGCGTGCTGGCACGGCGCGCGCTGGCCGCCGCGTGGACACACGCTATGGAGTCAAGCCGATGATGATCCAACTGAATTTAAACGGAGAAACCCGAGCGCTCGAATGCGCGCCCGACGATTCGCTGATGGACACCCTGCGCCGCGCGCGCTGTTGGAGCGTCAAGCACGGTTGCGAGACCGGCGAGTGCGGCTCCTGCTCGGTTCTGCTCGACGGCGCGCTCGCGCCCACCTGCATCCTGCTGGCCGCGCAGGCCGACGGCCACACGATTGTCACCACCGAGTCGCTGACCGTCGGCCACGAGGTACACCCGATCCAGCAAGCCTTCATCGAAACAGGCGCTATCCAGTGCGGCTACTGCACCCCGGCGATGGTGCTGGCGGCGAAGGCGCTGTTGCAGACAGAGCCGAGCCCGACCGAAGCGCAGGCGCGCGAGGCGATTGGCGGCGTGCTCTGCCGCTGTACCGGCTACCTCCGCCCCGTCGAGGCGATCCTGCGCGCGGCGGCAGTTCTGCGCGGCGAACCCGTGCCGCCCATCGAGGGACAGGGCATCCCGTTTGAGGCGGTCTTTGGCCGCCCGCCGACCGAGCCGCCCGTCGTGAGCCTGTCGAACGAGCCTGACCATCCCGACCAGCTCGGCGGCACGCGCACCTTGCCCAAAGTGGCGCTGTCGCTGATGGTGGCCGAAGCCCCCCCGCAGACGGATGTGGTCGGCCATCCGGAGCCGAAGGTGGACGCGGTCAAACTGGCGAAGGGCAAGCCGGTTTTCGCCGACGATATCGAACTGCCCGGGATGCTCTACGCCGCCCTGCTCACCAGCCCGCACGCCCACGCGCGCATCCGCCGGATTGACGCCTCCCGCGCGCGCGCCCTGCCCGGCGTTCACGCCGTGCTGACGCATCACGATGTGCCGCGCGTGGTCTATGCCTCCGGCGGCCAGTCGTGGCCGAACCCGAAGCCGTGGGATCAGGTCAGCCTCGACTCG
The DNA here is from genome assembly GCA_016200765.1 of Chloroflexota bacterium. Taxonomy (GTDB): domain Bacteria; phylum Chloroflexota; class Anaerolineae; order JACRMK01; family JACRMK01; genus JACQEC01. The sequence goes on from JACQEC010000334.1 coordinate 8,341, forward strand.
AAGGTGCGCCACGTGGGCGACCGCGTGGCGGTGGTCGCGGCGGAAAGCCTGAAGATTGCGCGCGAGGCCCTCAAGTTAATTGACGTGGATTACGAGGTCCTCCCGTGCGTCTTCGACCCGGCGGACGCGATGCGACCCAGCGCTCCGCAGATACACGACGAGCCGGACGCGGTAGGCGTCGCCGACGCGGCGCGCAACATGGCCTTGCGCGCCCGCGCCGATGTGGGCAACGTAGATCAGGGGCTGGCCGAATCGGATTACGTGTTGGAGCGCACCTATCACGTGCATCAGGTACAGCAGGCGGCTATCGAGCCGCACATCGTCGTCACCTATTGGGACGAGGACGAGCGGCTGGTCATCCGCACGAGCACGCAGGTGCCGTTCCACGTGCGCCGCATGATCGCCCCTCTGCTCGGCCTGCCGGTCAAGCGCATCCGCGTGATCAAGCCGCGCATCGGCGGCGGCTTCGGCGGCAAGCAGGAGATGCTCATCGAAGACCTGTGCGCGCACCTGACCCTCGCCACGGGCCGCCCGGTGCGCTTTGAGTACACGCGCGAGTTGGAGTTCACCAGCGCGCGCTCGCGCCACCCGCAGACGGTCACCTACCGCGCGGGCCTCATGCGCGACGGCACGTTACATGCGCTGGACATGCGCGTCGTCGAGGACACGGGCGCGTACGGCACGCACGGCCTGACGGTCTGCACCGTCTCCGGCCTGCGCGGGCTGTCCACCTACCGTTGTCCTCACATGCGCTTCATCGGCGAGATCTTCTACACCAACAAGCCAACGCCCGGCGCGTTTCGCGGCTACGGCGCGCCGCAGGCCGAGTTCGCGCTCGAAAGCCTGATGGAGGAGATCGCGCACCAGTTCGGTTTCGACCCGCTGGCCTTCCGCCTGCAGAACGCCGTGCGCGTCGGCGACCCCCTGCCGCTGGCGAAGGCGCTGGGTGAAGCGCGCGAGGGCTTTGAGCAGATCATCGCGTCGTGCGCCCTGTCGGAGTGCGTGGCGCAGGCCGCCTCAGCGATTGGCTGGCCGCGCCGCGCCGACCCGCAGTGGCACCGCGACCCCGCGCGCCCGCACGTGCGCCGCGGGCTGGGCATGGCGGCCTGCATGCACGGCACGGGCATCGCGGGCCTCGACATGGGCGGGGCCAGCATCAAGATGAACGACGACGGCAGTTTCAACATCCTCGTCGGCGGCACCGACCTCGGCACCGGCTCGGACACGGTGCTGGCGCAGATTGGCGCGGAGACGCTGGGCGTGCCGCTCTCCGACGTGATCATCTACTCGTCCGACACCGACTTCACGCCCTTTGATAAGGGCGCGTACGCCTCGTCCACCACCTACATCTCCGGCGGCGCGGTGAAGAAGGCCGCCGAACAGGTGCGGGCGCAAATCTTCGCCCGCGCCGCGCTGATGCTCAAGACGACCGGCGAGGGCATGGTTCTGCGAGACCGTCAGGTGGCCGCGCCCGATGGCCGCAGGGTACCGCTGGCCGATATCGCCCTGCACAGCCTGCACACCGAAGAGCAACAGCAGATTATGGCGAGCGCCTCGCACATGTCGTACCAGTCGCCGCCGCCGTTCGGCGCGCAGTTCGCCGAGGTCGAGGTGGACACGCAGACCGGGCTGGTCACGGTGAAGAAGCTGGTGATGGCGGTGGACTGCGGCACGGCCATCAACCCGCACACCGCCAGCGGCCAGATCGAAGGCGGCATGGTGCAGGCGCTGGGCTACGCCCTATGCGAGGAGATGCCCTACGACGAGTCGGGCCGCCTGCTGACCACGCGCTTCGCCGACTACCACATCTTTCAGGCCGACGAGACGCCGCCCCTGCAAGCCATCCTCGTGCCGACCTACGAGCCGAGCGGCCCCTACGGCGCGAAGGCCGTCGCCGAGATCCCGATGGACGGCGTCGCCCCGGCGATTGCCAACGCCGTCGTGGATGCGGTTGGCGTGCGGGTGCGCGACCTGCCCATCACGCCGGAGAAGGTGTGGCGCGCGCTCCAAACATCAACGCGCGAACGCGTCAGCGCATGAACTCATCCCTTGAGTTTTATTGATGAACAATGTTCATGGGCGAGATGTGAAATAGCCTTATCGTACCGAGCGTTTCTGTCGTATAGACATGAACATTAATTCTTGAAAGTTCAGTAGGTATCTGCTTCACAAGAACGGTAACCCCCAAAGGGAAAACGTTAATTTCTATGTCGCATCACATTAACTATTCCGGAATCGGTTGGGAAGCCTTTGAGGATTTGTGCATTGACCTCTGGTTTGATGAAGGCTACAAAAGCATAAAGCCCTACGGACGGCGTGCCGACAGCGGACGTGATGCTGTGTTTGTCGACGACAAGTCACGTGAATTAACAATTTTCCAGTTCAAGCGGTGGACTACGCAGTATTCTGCCAGTGATCTAAAGCGAGAAATCAAAGATGCTGCAGAAAAGGTAGTACACTTCAGACCATACCGCTTTATTCTCAACAGTGCTCAGGAACCAAAAGCAGTTGTCAATGACTGGATTCCTGAGTTACAACGTGAACTCGAGTTTGAAGTCTCATACTGGGATAGAAGTTGGGTGGATTTACGGCTCGATAATCGTCGCCATGATCTTCGTCGTAAGTATTTCGGGACGGGCCTCGAATACCACACTTGGGAAAGCCTCGTTGCAACTACAGCACAGCAGGTAAAGAGGGCGCTAAATTTGTCGGCTCCTAAATATGATCCTGCTTTGTACGTGGAAAGAGAAGCAGAGTCTATTTTCGAGCGCTTCCGCGAATCAAAAGAGCCGTGCCTACTCTTTGTCGACCGAGCAGGTCGGGGCAAAACCAACTTGATATGCACACTAGCGTCGAGATTGATCCAGCAGAACAAAGTTACACTTCTGATCACTGGTGATAGCACACTTGTCGATGATTATAGTCTAGCCCGGATTGTCTGTACTGAGCTAGGATACGGCTCTGGTGCGACTTCAGACCATCAATTACAACTTAAGGCTGTAGCACAGCTACTGAGTGAAAGAGGGGAGAAATGTTATTTGTTCGTGGATGGGATCTCAGAAGCCGATGATTCGCGCATCATGGGGAGGTCTCTGAGGAATCTTCTCAATTATTTGTCTGAAATAGGAAATTTCGCAGTATGCTTGACCTGCCGCGATGTCGCGTTTCCGAGACTCGACTTCTATTTACCCAAGAGCCTGCTATTTCGCGTGAGACCGTTGCTTGGGAGTTCCGAACTAGACAAGTTTGCATATCAGGTACCAGTAGGTGATTTTACTAATACCGAAGTTACTCGTGCTCTTCTCCTGTATTCCGATCACTTCCACGTGTCATTTTCTCCTAGCACAACTGCCCGTTCGCAGTTACGGCATCCACTACTGTTGAGGCTCTTTTGCGAAGCGAACCAGAACCAATCGATTGGTTCTTTAGGGAGTGTTCCTATTGCATCAACATTTGATCACTATTTGAATATGAAAATTGATGCCGTGGTAGCTCGGACTCAAGGACGTTTTGCTCCGACGGTTATTGGGAGCGTATTGCTAAATATCGCCAAGTACTTTTCGCAATCCGAGCAGATAAAGTCGATTGTCGAGTCGCAGCTAGCTGGTGTACGGCCGGAAACAATCGCAGTGGATGAGCTAAGAGAAATCGTGCGCCTTCTCGAGGAGGAAGGGGTTCTTGAATTTCGACAGCAGCCTCTGACGCCTGAACGTAACCTATATATAGTTTTTGATGAACTACGCGACTACTTGGTGCTGAAGTACATGATTACTCAATTGCCGAGCGAGTTGCGTGCGAGCTCAAATATTCTTAATAGCGCCAAGAAGCTATTCCAGCATTTCTCCATGACCTCCAGGAGTTCCGAATCGTTCACGTTCTTCTCATTGTTAGGAATGGTTCTGCCACCAGTTGAGGAACGCCGCGAGTTTCTTCGGCAATTACGTGCTTGGGACTTCCAGACTTTCTGTGCCTGTGTATCACGTATTCCGCCGGCTGGAACTCTTGCCCAATGTGACGCCGACAATCTCAAACAGCTAGCCGCGGAGCTAAAGGGATGGTATTACCATCTCGTATCGGAGCAGTTTCAAAGTGTGAAGTCAGGTATTGATCCTTGGTCTATACGATTGCCCGGAGTGCAGGCGACTGAATTAGGGATTCTATTGCGGGCTAGTCGTCGGTGCGAAGAGATATCTTTTGAATATCAACTTCTACCGGAGAATGCCGCCGAGTTTCTCAAAATCGAGGCGAATGCAGATTATCCAACATGGTCGATTTCAATCGGGACGGATTCAGCTTCCATGATTCCGCTGCACGACCCAGAGAATGGTAAGATTATTTCAATCTTCCGCCAATCAGCACCTTTCGGGTTTACTAAGAGGACTCTGAATTTCCCGCATCACTCTCCGTTTGCGGGAGTATCGAGTAATATCCCGGAGAGAATTGCTCTCTTCGACGTGTTGAACGAGATCGGAAATATAATCGAATATGGGCTACTTCCTCATGAGGCAGAGCCACTAATTACAGAGCGGGCGCGTGCACTCGCTCGGTCAATTCCGGACCTTCACATAGTAGAGGGATTGACGCTGGATATTTTCCAAAGCCACTACAATCGCTTTATGAGCCAATATGAATCGGGATCTGCAGATCACGCTAGGATTCGTGTCAAGTTCGAGGAATTAGGTAGATTGCTCTGAGTAACTAACACTTTTGGGCTGCTACCCATTTTGAGTCACAATCTGAGGTTACCACACCTTCAGGAAAGGACGACAAAATGGGTAGCAGTCACGGATTATACAACGAGTTATTCAGTTACTTGCGGGCCGTGCACC
>JACQEC010000335.1 GCA_016200765.1 Chloroflexota bacterium
CGACCTGACCGATGCGGCTCAACGAGCTGTGGACCTCGATATTGGCACCCTCAGGAACGCCAAGGCCGCGAAGCTGACCCTCGATTTTCTCCTGGTTCAGTGGCACTTCCTGGCTCATGTGTCTCCGTCTCTTGAGCGGCCAGGGATGGCCGCGCTCTTGTCGTTGATTGCCTTTCGTATAACGTCTCCGGGTTGCCGAACCCGCAGTCCTGAGCGCGGCATTTGCGTCTTTGCTTCTCGCAAATGCCGTGACTAGGCAAGGGTTGGGCGGAAGGAGCGCAGCGACTGAAGCCGGCAACCCGGTGTTAGGCGCAGGGCCTACTCCCGGAAGCCACATAGCATGACATAAAGTGCTCCTTCCAGTTACTGCTATCTGAGTCGTACCCCCGGCCACTGGTCGTCACTGCTTGTCACGTCCACCGTAATGCCATCGGGATCTTCGACTTTGAAGGCTCCTTCTTGCAGAGTGCGGACATCCAAAGGGACTTTGCCATTCAGACCGTCAGAGAAAATCTCATAGCCCATCCCCAGCAGGCGCTCAGCGGCCTCCTTTACATTGGGTACTCGTACGCCTATATGAAGGTAATCCAACATGCCGCTGACATGTTGGGGGCGCGCTGGACCGTTGTGTTGGAAGACGCGAAAATTGTGATAGCCATCGCTCAGATCGTAACTGTTTTCCCTCTGATTGACCAACGATAACCCTAGACCATCTCGCCAGAAGCGAATGGTCTTAGCCAAATCGGTCGCTCGGACACCAACGTGAACCAGTGTGCTGGACATGATTGTGCCCTCCTTTTCGTCTGAACAAAGGTGCTCCTCTTGAGCCCAATAGAGAACGTTGAGATACGATGCGGACTTTGATGCCAAAATGCACACAGCCTCTTGGCCTTGCGCCTAACGTCTCCGGGTTGCCGAACCCGCAGCCTGGGCGCGGCGGTTGCGCAAGCAAGCGCCGTGACCGGGCAAGGGTTGGGCGTAGTGAGCGCAGCGAACGAAGCCGGCAAACCGGTGTTATATGCAGTGCAGCTTACCGCGCTTGCCCGGATGGCAAGCGCGGTACCCTGTGTGCCTAGATTGGCTGAGACAATTCGCCTGGTTAAATTAGTGTCTAACCCAACGGGCGAAGGAGCCTCAAGATCATGTCGCAATCAGCAGCCAGTTTGCAGCCAGCAGTCCATGGGCAGTCTAGCCACCAGAAAGACCAGCCCTCCTCTTCAGCCCTGGTGCCTGGAGCCGTCGTCAATGGGGAGGTGTTACCCCGTGCTCAGCGGCGTCGTTTCAGCGCGGAGTACAAGCGGCGCATCCTCCAGGAAGCGGATCAATGCCGCCAACCCGGGCAGGTGGGGATGCTCTTGCGCCGGGAAGGGCTGTATTCCTCGCACCTGAGCTGCTGGCGGCAACAGCGGGAGTTGGGAGAACTGGGCACCTTGCGTCCGGGCAAGCCGGCCGCAGATCCGGCGGTGAAAGTGGTCGCCCGGCTACAGCGGGAGGTTACCCGGTTGCAGGGACGCCTGGACCAAGCGGAAAAGATCATCGCAGTGCAAAAAAAACTTTGCGACCTACTTGGCTTACCCTCCGAGGATCGGCTGAGGGCCGACAGCAAATGATCGCCACCGCGGATCAACTGGCTCAAGCAGTGGGGGTGACTCGGGCCTGCCAGGTGCTGGAGGTGCCACGCAGCAGCCTGTATCGGGGGCGAGCTCCCCTCCCCCCAGCGTCCGCCTCGCCGCCCGCGGCAGCGACCCGGCCCATGCCGCCCTCGGCGCTGGCTCCGCAAGAGCGGGCGCAGGTGCGGGAGCTGCTCAATAGCCCCCGCTTTCAGGACCAGGCGCCGCGCCAGGTCTGGGCGCAGTTGCTGGACGAGGGGCGCTACCTGTGCTCCTGGCGGACGATGTATCGGCTGTTGACCGTCGAGCACCAGGTCCGGGAGCGACGCAACCAACTGCGGCACCCGGCCTATGCCAAACCCGAGTTGCTGGCCACCGCTCCCAACCAGTTGTGGAGTTGGGATATCACCAAACTGCGCGGACCGACCGTGGGGGTCTACTTCTACCTTTATGTACTCCTCGATATCTTCAGTCGCTACGTGGTCGGCTGGATGGTCGCCCAGCAGGAGTCGGCCGACTTGGCCAGGACCTTGATCGAGACCAGTTGTCAGCGCCAGGGCATCCCGGCACAGCAACTGACCCTGCATGCCGACCGCGGCGCACCGATGATCGCCAAGTCGGTGGCCCAACTTTTGGATGACCTGGGGGTCACCAAGACCCATTCCCGACCCCAGGTCTCCAACGACAACCCCTACTCCGAGGCCCAATTCAAAACCCTCAAGTATCGGCCCAACTTCCCTCCCCGTTTCGGCTCCCTGGCCGACGTGCGGGGCTGGGCCCAACGCTTCTTTCACTGGTATAACCAACAGCACTATCATTCGGGCCTGGGATTGCTGACCCCAGCCACCGTCCACTACGGGCAAGCCAAGGAAGCCCAGGCGCAGCGTCAGCAGGTGTTGCAGGCCGCCTATCAGGCCCATCCCGAACGTTTTTTCCGCGGGCAGCCCCTCGTCCAGAAACTGCCCGCCGCCGTCTGGATCAACAAACCCAATCACGAAAGCCTCACGGGGCCTGATGCTTCACTAAATCCAACATCCGAGTTGTCTCAAAGTCCTTGACACATACCGCGACTGGAGCCGACAACCCGGTGTTATGTGATGGGCATCTCGTTGGGTTCGCCGGGATGGCGAAC
>JACQEC010000015.1 GCA_016200765.1 Chloroflexota bacterium
CCCCAGCGCGGAAAGAACGCCCGGATGGCGCGGCACGAGCACGCGGGGGATGTTGAGCGCGGCGGCCAACGCGCAGGCGTGCATTGGCCCGGCCCCGCCGAAGGCGACCAGCGTGAACTCTCGCGGATCAAAGCCGCGCTCGATGGAGACGCGGCGAATGGCGCGCTCCATGGTGGCGTTGACCACGCGCACCACGCCTGCCGCCGCCGTGAGCCGGTCGCAGTCCATCGCTTGCGCGAGCCTGTCCGTGGCGGCTTCGGCGGCGGGCACGTCCAACCGCATCCGCCCGCCCAGAAACTTGCCGGGCGCGAGGCGGCCAAGCAGGAGATTGGCATCCGTGACCGTGACGTGCGCGCCGCCTCGCCCATAGCAAGCCGGGCCCGGCTTTGCGCCCGCCGATTCCGGGCCAACGCGCAGAGCGCCGCCGGCGTCCACCCGCGCCAGCGACCCGCCACCCGCGCCGACCGTGTGAATATCGAGCATCGGCAGTCGCAGGGGAAAGCCTGCGATAGAGCCTTCGCTGGTTTCCAGTGGCTCTCCGGCGCAGAGCGATACATCCGTCGAGGTGCCGCCCATGTCGAAGGTGATGATCTGGTCGAAGCCGGCGAGTTGGGCCGCGGCAAACGCGCCGACCACGCCCCCCGCCGGGCCGGACAGGGCGGTGCGCGCGGCAACGCTTTTGGCGGTGGTCGCGCGAATACTGCCGCCATTCGACTGCATCATGCGCAGGCGGCGACCCGCCAGCCCGTGCTCGAGTTGTTCCACGTAGCGCGCGACAATGGGCGCGACGTAGGCGTTGATCACCGTGGTGGAGACCCGCTCGTACTCGCGATATTCCGGCAGGACATCCGAAGAGAGGGAGAGGTAGGGAATCTGTAGGGCCGCTCTCACCGCGCGCTCGTGGGCGGGGTTGAGGAAGGAAAAGAGAAAGCAGACGGCCAATGACTCGATCTGTTCGGCGATGAGGCGCTCGCCGAGCGCGTTGAGGTCGTTCGCGTCAATGGGCAGAAGAACGCGCCCTTGCTCATCGAGGCGTTCAGCAACCTCAAAGCGCCATTCGGGCGGGACAAAGGGCGCCGGTTTGGATTGGGCAAAATCGTAGAGGCGCAAGCGGTTCTGCCGGCCAATCTCAATCACATCGGCAAAGCCGCGCGTGGTCAATAACGCGGTGCGCGCCCCTTTGCGCTCCAGCAGCGCGTTGGTGGCGACCGTCGAGCCGTGGATGATTTCGCCGTCGCTGGCCAGGCGCAGGTCGCGCACGCCTTCCAGCAGGGCGCGCGAGGGATCATCGGGTGTGGAGAGAAGCTTATGGATGACGAGTTGGTCGTTGCGCAGGAGAACAAAATCGGTAAATGTGCCGCCGATATCCACACCGAGCAGTTCGATCTCGTCGCGGGCTCCTTCGACACCCTTCGACAAGCCCCCGACTAGATCGGGGGTAGACTCAGGATGCGGGGGCATAGGGCGCGCGTGGCTACCGGCTGTACAGCCAGACCACGATTTGCGGGGTGAGGTTGGCCTCGACGTACGCCGCGAGCAGGAGCACTGGTATGACGATCAGCAAGAAAACGCGCAGGAAATCGGCCAGCGAGGCGAGCAGACTTTGCCCGGCGGTCATGTTGGCCCGCGGCGAGATGAGCGATGCGCCCATTTGCAGGGCAAGGGCGGTCGCCAGTACGGCGGCGGGCAGTTCAAGAATGCCGTGCGGCAGGATGAAGGCCACCAAAAATTGGAGCGGGCTTTGACCGACTAGCCATATCTGGCCAGCGAAGAAGCCGATCATCGCCATGGGGATGAGCAGGAGAATCAGGGCCAACGAGCCAAAGGAGAACAGTCCGAGCAACCCGGCCGCCGAAAGCGAGCGCACGTTATTGAGAAAGATCGCCCGGGTGTTGAAGGCCGGCAAAATGCCCATGGTGGGGGCGTTTTGGAGATTCTCGCGCAAGGACCCGCCCGTCAACTGCTCCAAGTCCAGCGCGCGCGGCGGCAGTTGGTAGATGAGCGCGTAGCCCCAGCCCAGCGCCAAGCCGGCGGCCATGACGAGGAAGACCACCGCCAGCGACGCGCGATTGCGCGACAGCAGCGCAAAGAAATCCTGGCGATAGAAGCGAAAGAGCGAGAACCGTCCGCGGCCCTCGGTCACGAAGCCCCAGAACAGGCGCACCAGGCTCGCGGGGTTGAGTTCATCCATCTCGCGCGCCAGAATCTCCTCGCGGTTGAAAATCTTCATCCCCATACGCACGACGATGAGATTGGCCACGATAAGCCCAGCCATGATGTGCCAAAGAATCTCTCCATGGTTATTGAGCAGGAGAATACTTTCAACCTGAACGAGCAGGGTCATCGGAATGATGATGAAGGAGGCGAGGAGGTTGGCCGCCCGGATGGTCGTAGTGTGCGACGAAACCACCACTGCGCTGGCCGCCATCAAGGTGGCTTCGAGCGTGGTCAGCAAGACAATCTGGATCGTCAACGTGGCCGGAATATCCAGCTGGCGGTCCCACTTAAAGGCCAGATCGAATAGGATCATGCCGAGATACGACGCGCCGAGGGGCAAGATAATCGAAGGCAGGAGTTTGCCGATGTATAGTTCCAGATCGCTGATGGGCATGGCGAGCAAGGGCTCCAGCGTGCTGCGCTCCTTTTCGCCGACGAACGCCTCCAGCGCGACGACCAGACAGAACGAGATCGGGAAGAAGCCGACAATCATCATCGAGAAGGGGATGACGGTGATAAACAGCGCCTCCTGATCGAAGGAGCGCGCGTAGTTGAACACGAACTGCGAGACGGCCAGCATGATCCACGGAAAGCCAATCGTCAGCAGGGCGATAGGCACAATGATGCGCCAATCGCGCAGGCTGTCGTTCAACTCCCGGCGAGCGATGGTGAGTGAGTTGCGCAGGTTCATTCTTGCACGATCTTCAGATAAACGTCTTCAAGGCTGCGCTCCAGCGGGCCTAGCGAGAAGACGGAGCGGCCAAGGTCGGCCAGCCGTTTGAGCACCGCCGGGTTGACCGCCTCGGGCTGGTCGGTGCGGTAGCGGAACCAGTTGGGGCCTTGTTCAATCACGTTCAAAGGGATGCCGAAGCGCTCCCACAATCCATCCAGCGGCTCGATCAGCCGCACGTCCATGACGGGGTCTCCCAGCAAGTTGCGCTTGAGTTGGGCCGACGTGCCGGCGGCGACGATCTGCCCGCGGCGAACGATGGCGATGCGATCGGCAACCAGTTCGGCTTCGGGCAGGTTGTGGGTGCAGAGGAGGATCGTGCGTCCCAGCGCCTTCAGTTCCAAGACGGCATCGCGCACCTGCTTGGCGCTGTGCGGATCCATGGCCGAGGTGGGTTCGTCAAGAAAGAGGACGAGCGGCTCGTGCAGCATGGCGCGCACAATCGCTATCTTCTGCCTCATGCCCTTGGAATAGGTGCCGAGCCGGCGCTGGCGGGATTCCCACAAATCGAAACGCTTGAGAAGTTCCTCGCCCCGCCGCCGCGTTTGCTCCGGCGCGATGTGCTGTAAGGTGCCAAAGAAATCCAGATAGGCCAGCGCGGTCATGCGCGAGTAGAGGCCCGGCAGTTCAGTCAGAAGGCCAACGGCGTGACGCACCGCCTGCGCGTCTGCCACCACGTCGAGACCCGCGACGCGAGCGCGGCCGCTCGTCGGCTTTAGAATAGAAGCCAACATACGAACCGTCGTGGTCTTGCCTGCGCCGTTGGGGCCGAGCAGGGCCAGTATCTCGCCTTCGGCCAGCGTGAGGCTTAATTCATTGACGGCGACAAAGTCGCCGAATTTTTTCGTGAGCCGTTCGGCTTCGACGAGCATGGGAAACTCTATGCCAACCTAGCCGTGATTATAGCACAACCGCAACAGGCGTGCTTGGCGGATGGCGGATGGCAAATGGCGGATGGCTATCTGCTATCGGCTATTCGCTATCGGCCATCGGCCATCGGCTATTCATAATCACGGAACAGCGCGGTGCTGCCACACAACCCACAACCGCTGGATCGCCGTCAGCGTAGCCAGCACGGCAATCAGCGCGACGGCGGGCGCGAGTTGCTCCGTCAGCAAGCCGAGCACAATGACGGCCATGCGCTCAAAGCGGGTGAAAAGCCCTTCTTTGCAGGGGATGCCGATGCTTTCCGCGCGCGCGCGCGTATAGGAAACGAGCAGGGAGCCGCAGGCCGCCCAGTACACCAGCGCGAGATCACGGGGTGAGCCGCTGTGACTCAGCGACACGCCCATGCCGAAGAAGAGCGTGACCTCGGCCCACCGGTCTAATGTGGAGTCGAGGAACGCGCCGAAGGGGCTCATCTGGTTCGTCGCGCGCGCCACGGCGCCGTCCAGCGCATCGAGTAGAAGGCTGAAAATCAACAGGACACCCGCGAGGCGCAGGAAGTCGAAGGCGATGAGCGCGGCGTTGAGGGAGACCGCGACAAAGCCGAGCACGGTGAAGAAATTGGGGGAGAGGCCGGTCTTGCCCAGCGCGGCGCCGACCTGTTGGGTCAGGTCGGCCGTTCGCGCGCGCAGTCGTTCACTCAGCATGGGTTTGTCGAGCGTCGGTGAGTTACAGCCGGAGGTCGGTTACGGTTCTCGGAAACTCGGCGCTCTCCTGCGCTTTCGCGGCGTGAAGTTCCGAATCAGACTGTTGTGCGCGTCGCCGGGTGATGCACCGTTCGTAAAGATCGAGCGTGCATTGGGCGACGTGTGTCCAGGAATACTGCGCCGCGGTACGGCGTCCAGCCTCGGACATCTGGCGGCGCAGGGGTTCATCCTTGAGCAGGCGCACAATCGCGCTCGCCAGCGCCGGCTCATTTTCGGGCGGCACGAGCAGTCCTTCTTGTCCGTCGTGGACGACACTGCGATAGCCCGGTATGTCCGACGCGACCAGCGGCGCTCCAGCGGCCATCGCTTCGAGCAGGACAAGCCCGAACGATTCAAAACCGGTCGAAGGCGCGCAGAAGACGTGCGCCGTCCGATAATAGGAGGGCAGTTCATCGGACGGGATATAGCCCACGAACTTCACATCGCGCAGGCCGCTCTGTCGCGTGGTGCGCACATACTCTTCTTTATCGTCTTTGGAATAGGCACCGGCCACAATCAGGCGGGCCTCGGGCACTTGCTGTTTGATGTCGTGGAACGCTTGCAGGAGATTGCGGAAGCCCTTGCGTTTATCCAGCCGGCCGACGAAGAGGATGTTCAGTTTGCCGTCCATAAACTTCTTCAGCGGCGGAATATCCGCGGCGCCGAACTTCTCGATGTCTATGCCGTTGGGCACGATCTCGTAGTGGCCGGGGAAATATTGCGTCACATACGGTAATACGGCCGGCGAGACGACGGCGCGCGCATCCAGCCGGTGCATGAGCCGCCGCAGGATGACCTTGGTATAATTATAGCCAAAGTATGATTCACGGTAGGCGTGGAATGTGCCGATGGTGACACTGCGGCTATGGCGCAGGACGAAGATTGGCAGGGTGGGCATCAGCGGCTCATGGATATGCACCACGTCAAACTGCTCCTCGCGCAAGATGCGTTTGACCGTGCGCCAGACGCTAAGGCTTAGCGTAATGCGAGCCTTGGAGCCGCTGACGCCGACCGGAACGACGTGGTCGCTCACGCAGATCACGTTCGGCGCCAGATTCGCTTCGTCCGACGCGGGCGCCAGAATCTTGACGGTGTGTCCCTGCGCGCGGAACTCTTTGTCGAGTCCCACGATGTGCGAGCGCACGCCGCCGGCCACCGAGTGGTCATAGGGGGAGACAAGGGCAATCTTTAGCGAGCGCATAGTCCCCATCGGCTAAATGGATCCGGACGGCGGGGCCGCATCCACCCAGATGGGGTGAAAGGCCATCCACTGCCCGGGGTGCTGTCGGATAATCCACTCAAAGACGTTGACGAGCCGGGACATATTGGTCAATATGTCCTGCTGTGAATCGCCGGAACGCTCCAGAGTCAGCGGGGGCAGGACGCGTATGGCGAAACGCCCCGTGCTTTCGCGCCAGCCGTAGGTCGGAATGAGCGCGGCCCCCGTGCGCAGGGCGAGACGCACCGGCCCATCGGGCAAGCGGGCGGGCTTGCCAAAGAAATCAATGACGATGCCGCTATGGGTCACATCGCGGTCGGCGGCGATGCCGAGCGTGCGGTTCTGCTTGAGACAGCGCATGATTTTCACCGGCTCATCCACCGGAATGAGTTCAATCCCCTGGCGGCCCCGCAGTTGGCGCATCAGTTCAAAGATGGGGCGAGAGGCCAACTTTTCGATGAGCAGAGCAAAGCGCAGTTGCGGGTAGAGCACGGGCACCTGCATCAAGACCTCGGTGTTCCCGAAATGCAGGCTGGTCAGAACGATACCGCGGCCGCGTTCGAGCGCGGCAAACAAATGCTCTAGCCCCTGTATGTCCATCCGCTGTCGGATCGCATCCGCCGCGGAGGCCGGCAAGTGGAAAAGTTCGTAATAGTTCCACGCCAGATTACGGAACGATTCGCGCGTCGCGCGCTCCACCTCACGCTCGCTCGCGGCGGAGCCCAGCACGTTGCGCATGGCCGCGGCGACCCGGCGGCGGGCGCTACGACCCAGCCCATACGCTAAGGTCCCAATCAAGCCGAACACCGGATAGCCGATGGCCTCCGGCGTGCGCGCCAACAGCCACGCCGCGAAGCGATAGGCCAGCACTCTCCCGTTCGTCAGGCTCACGGTGGATGGGGCCAAGTCGCGCGTCAGCCGACCTGATGGCCGAGCCGCCGCGTCTTGCGCGGCTCCGCTTGCGCGCGGTCGGGCCAGATACGGCGAAAGATATACCACTGTTCGGGATACTGCCGGATGAACTGCTCCATGTTCGACGCCATCTGCTGGGTGATGTGTTGAACGCAGACATCTTTATCCTGTGCCGGGTCCGTGTAGATGGTTGGAAAGGTATGGCCATGGATGCGGCCATCGTCGCCCACAACCGCGTAGCCTTGAATGATGGGCGCGCCGGTATGATGGGCGAGCAGGGCGGCGGCCGCTGGAAAGTAGGCGGTCTCACCGAAGAATTGGACGGGCACGCCGCGATGGTCGTAGCGGATGCCCAGATCAAGGAACATGCCA
>JACQEC010000016.1 GCA_016200765.1 Chloroflexota bacterium
ACGGCTGAAGCGCACGACATGGCGATTGCCGGAGCCGTGACCGATGGGATGAAGCGCGCCTTCCGGCAGTTCGGCGACCAGTTTGGCAATGTCCTGTACGACAAGGACAGCGCCGTGTTCAAGGAGGCGCTGCAGGGGCAGGCCCCGGCGTGGCAAAAGCCCAACGGCGCCCTGCGGAAGTCGCCCGCCGCAACGCCCGAGCGTCCCGCTTCGTTACCGCGCGGCGGCGAAGCCGCGCCGGGAGCGAAGCCTGCCGCGCCGCTGACGAACGGCCAACCGGCGGCCAAGCCACCCGTACCGGCGACGAACGGCCAACTGGCGACCAAGCCAGAGCCGCCCGCCGCTCCTAAACTCCGGCCAGTTGCATAAGCGTATCTTCATCTAGACAACACGACTATCTGTTCTGTGAATAACATCTATCTGCGGCAGTCGTGCTAACCCAAGGAGAGTAACATGTACCAGAAAACCACGATCATCGGCAACCTCGGAGGCAACCCCGAGCTCAAGTATTTGGTCAACGGCACGGCCGTGACCTCGTTCAGCATGGCGGTGAACAACCAGCGCAAGAATCCGGAAGGTGAAGTCGTCAAGGAGACGACGTGGTTCCGCGTCAGCGTCTTTGGCAAACAGGCCGAGTCGTGCGCGGAGTATTTGACGAAGGGGCGCATGGTGCTGGTGGAGGGGACGCTCAAGGGCGACCCGGCGACCGGCGGCCCGCGCCTGTATGAGCGGAAGGACGGCACGGTGGGCGCGTCGTTCGAGTTGGTCGCGAACAGCGTGAAGTTTCTCCCCACCGGCGCGCCGGGCGAGAAGGAGAAGGCCGCGCCCGTCGCGGAAACCGCGGAGATGGCTCTTGAGCAGTTCCCGTTCTAAACAGGAGCGGGCCAGTTGCTGTACGATCTACGGCGCACCCTGACAACTGTCAGGGTGCGCTTTTTTGCGTGTTTGCCTCTGGTGGTTCAGGGCCGGTAGGCTTCGTTGAGGGGCGAGCTGGCGCCGCCGCCGGGAGCCTTGCCTCCGGCGAGCACGAAGATGGTCCCGTTGAAGACGGCCGCGCCGATGCCGTGTCGAGCCGTCGGCATGGCGGCGCGCGCGCTCCATGTGTTGGCGACGGTATCGAACACTTCGTTGTCGTTGAAGGTTTTCTGCGGTGACTCGCCGCCGAAGACGTATATCTTGCCGTCCAGCGCGGCGGCGGCGAGGCCACTACGGGCCGTCGGCAGGCGGGCGAGGCGCACCCACTGATTGGTAGCGGGATCGTACCGCTCGTGGGCGTCGAGGTTGTTGGCGAAGTCGCCGTTGACGCGCCCGCCGATCACATAGAGCGCGCCGCCAACGGTCACTGCCGCGAGGTGGTCACGCGCGGTGGGCATCGGCGCGCGCGCGGTCCAGGCGTTCGTGGCGGGGGAGTAGGCTTCGATGGCGTTGGAGCCGACGCCGCCAACGGCGTAAATCGTTGAGCCAACGGGCGCCGCGGCCAGCGCCGCGCGCGGGGTGGGCAGAGGCGCCCGCTCGCTCCACTCATCCAGCACGGGATCGTATTGGAACACGCGGTTTGACGCGCCGCGGTCGGAAGCGCCGCCCATCACGAAAAGTTTGCCGCCCAAACTGGCCGCCGCCGCGTGGTCGAGCGCCAGCGGCATCGGCTTGATGGTCCTCCAGATGTCCGCCGATGGGTCATAGGCTTCGACGGTGGCGACGCGCGCGCCGGTTGGCCCGACTCCACCAGCCACATAGATCAGCCTGTTGACTTCGGCCACGGCTACCTCACTGCGCGCGGTGGGCACTGGGGCCTTGCTCTGCCAATTGCTGGGCGGCGGCGTGAGCGGAATGGGCGCGGCGGGCGCGATGGTCAGTGATGGCGACGGGCTCGGGGCGCTGGGTCTGACGGTGGAAGTCGGCGTGATTGCGAGCGCGGTCGCCGGCAGGGCCGTGGGGGTGGTTGTGGCCGGCGCATTGGCCGGCACACACCCGACGAATAGACTTGCGAGAATGGCGGCGAGCAATATGATCACACGACGGTTCACCGGTGACTCCTCTAGAGTGTATTGTAGCACAACCGCGCAACGCCACCGCTTATGCTATAATAGCCTCCCGGATTGGCCCGAGCCTGCGCTCTGACCCATCCGGCGATTGTTTTGCCCGTCGGACATCACCATTTGAGCGGGGAGGAAATCGTTGAGCCGTTTGCTGAATGGCCCGAATCCGGGAACGGAGCGCAACCAACTGCGCCGGACGATTGCGGAGGCTCTGCGCCATCTGTTGAGCAAGAAGAATCTGGATGATGAAGCCAAGGACATGGTCGCGCTCATCATCTATTCACTGCACGGCATTGCCGAGGGCGTGGATCAGTCGGCGACGGCTTGGGAAAAGCGCGATTACTTTCTGAAGGCCGACCGGTTCCGCCAGGAGTGGGCATGGGTTGAAACGAGCGCGAATCGGCTTGAGATGATCCTGCGCGGGCAATTGTGGCCCGATCTGCCGGCGGCGCTGATGGAACTGGCGCCGCGCTTTGGCGATATTACCGTCACCAAGTTTGTGCGCAGTGAGGCGATGTGGAAGGGACGCTATCAGCAGTTGATGGCGCAGAAGTAGGACAGGGTGGACGCTGGGGAAATACCCGCAACCGATTGACGGGGCAAGCCAACCCGTGATACACTGGCGCTTGTGAACTTGTCGCGCCGCGACTTCTTGCGTCTGTCGGCCTTGTCGCTCGCGTCGGCATGCGCGCCGCGCTCCACCGCAACCGCGCCGAGTGCGACCGCCGTACCCACATCCACCCCTGAACCGACTTTGCCGCCAAGCCCCACGGCGACGGACGTTCCACCGGCCACCGCGACCACCGCGCCAACGGCGGCGCCAACACTGACGGCAACCGCCACCGCTAATCCTTCCGCGCTGATCAAGCAGGTGGTCATCTTCATTCAAGAGAACCACTCGTTTGACGCGATGTTTGCGGGCTTTCCCGGCGCGGACGGCGTGGCGCACGGAAGCCTCTGCAAGGACAAACCGCCCGATCCTAACCACAGCCACGCGGCGGCGTTGCTGCCGTTTGGTCTGGCTGAACTGGCAGGCGATTGCCACTACACCGAAGCGCAGATACCCAATTACTGGAAGGTCGCGCGCGCCTTTACCCTGTGCGACAACTATTTTACCGAGGTGCGCGGGCCTTCAGTGCCGAACTACTTCATGCTGACATCGGCGCAGTCTCCAATCATTGACGCGCCCTCGCGCCCGCTCACGCTCGATGGGCCGACGATGCCGGACCGGTTGATGGAGAAGGGACTGACGTGGAAAGATTATGGCGGGGAGTTTCTCGTCTATCGCGCATTGCGGGGAAGACCGGAGATCACGACCAACCAACAGCAGATCATCGCCGACGCGCAGGCGGGGAAGTTACCCAACGTTTCGTGGCTGATTTCGGGGTTTGATATCAGCGGCCACCCGCCGGCCAGCCTGTGCGCCGCCGAAAACTGGATGGTGCGCGTGTTGAGCGCCATCATGCGCGGGCCGCAGTGGGGCTCGACGGCGGTCTTCCTCTCGTGGGATGATTGGGGCGGCTTCTACGACCATGTGACGCCGCCGGTGCTGGAAAAGTGGAGCGACGGCACGCCGTTCCGTCTGGGCCAGCGGGTGCCCTGCACGGTCGCCAGCCCTTACGCGAAGCCCGGCTATGTCTCGCACCGGCAGTATTCACACTTGAGTTTGCTCAAGTTTGTCGAGACGATCTTCGGTCTCAAGCCGCTGAACGAGCGCGACGCGAACGCGGGCGACATGCTGGACTGCTTTGACTTCGCGCAGGCGCGCCCGGCTATCGAATTGCGCGAGCGGCCCTGTGGTTGATGCCGCTGGCATCGGAAGCGCCCGCTAGAGAAGCGTTGAGCGTTGCGGGTTCCGCGTTCACGCGGTGATTCGTGCGCGCCGCTGGCATGGGCGAAGCCGCGCGCGAGCGGTCTGATTATCCACGCGGTGATGCGTGCGCGCCGGGTGGAATGGGCGAAGCCGCGCGCGGGCGGTCTGATTATCCACGCGGTGGTTCGTGCGCGCTGCTTCGCCCCTACGGTTACGCTGATGGGGGATTCGATGGTAAGCGATCTGATTCGCAAATTGTATGTCTATTACGCATGGGCTAACCGGCGCATCCTCGATACGGCCGCGCGGGTCAGTCCCGACCAATACTTCGCCACACAGGCCGACGGCCAATCCCTGCACACGATCCTGACGCACACGCTCGGCGCGCAGTGGGTCTGGCTTCACCGATGGCGGCGACAGGCCCTGCCGGCGCGGTCGGAGATTGCGGCCATCGCCGACCTTGAAACGCTTCGCGCGCGCTGGGAGACCCTCGACGCCGAGCTGCAACAATTCGCCGCGACGCTGACCGACGCCGAGCTGGACAACGTCATTTCGTACGTCAATACGCGCGGCGAAACCTGGTCGTACCCGCTTTGGCAGATGATGATGCAGGTCGTCAACCACGGCACCCAGCACCGCAGTGAGGCCGCCCTGCGCCTGACCGAGTTGGGCCACTCGCCGGGCAATCTGGACTTTCTGATTTTTCTCGACGAAACGAAATGATTGCCGCGCCCGCCCCGCTGACCCCGGTCCCGTTCACGCACGTCACCGTGAGCGATGCGTTCTGGGCGCCGCGCATCGAGACCAACCGGACGGTGACGATCCCGGCGGAGTACGAGATGTGCGAGCGCACAGGCCGCGTCGCCGCATTCGATCTGCTATGGAAGCCGGGCGATCCCAACCCGCCGCACGTCTTCTGGGATTCCGACATGGCCAAGTGGATTGAGGCCGCCAGTTACTCGCTGTCCACCCACTTCGACGCGTCGCTTGACCAATTGCTGGATAGCGTGATCGCACGGATTGCCCGCGCCCAGCAGCCGGACGGCTACCTGAACACCCATTACACGACCGTCGAGCCGGGCAAGCGTTGGACGAATCTGCGCGACCGGCATGAGCTCTACTGCGCCGGCCACCTGATTGAAGCGGCGGTCGCCCACTATCGCGCGACCGGCAAGCGCGCCCTGCTGGACGTGCTCTGCCGCTACGCTGATCATATTGACGCGACGTTTGGCCGCGAGGCTGGCAAACGCCGCGGGTACTGCGGGCACGAGGAGATCGAGCTGGCGCTGGTCAAGCTCTATCACGTGACCGGCGAGAGGCGATACCTTGCACTGGCGCAATACTTTGTGGACGAGCGCGGCCAGTCGCCCCACTATTACGATTGGGAAGCGCACCAGCGGGGCGATGATCCGAAAGACTACTGGGCCAAGACCTACCAGTATGTGCAGGCCCACAAGCCCGTGCGCGATCAGCGCGAGGCCGTCGGCCATTCCGTGCGCGCGATGTATTTGTACAGCGCGATGGCCGATCTGCTCCGTGCAACAGGCGACGCCGGACTGCAAGAGGCGAGCGAGTCCCTGTGGCACAGTGTTTGCGCCCAGCAGATGTACGTGACCGGCGGCATCGGCCCGGCGGCGGCCAACGAGGGCTTCACCGCGCCTTACGACCTGCCCGATGAAACGGCTTACGCCGAGACGTGCGCGGCGATTGGTTTGGTTTTCTGGAACCACCGGCTGTTACAACTCTCTGGTGATGGCCGCTACGCCGATGTGATGGAGCGCGCGCTGTATAACGGCGTCATCAGCGGCGTGTCGCTGGACGGCCGGCGCTTCTTTTACGAGAACCCGCTGGCCAGCCGCGGCGCGCATCACCGGCAAGACTGGTTCGACTGCGCCTGCTGTCCGCCCAACCTGGCCCGCCTGCTGGCGAGCATCGGCGGCTATGTTTATTCGCAAAGCCCGCGCGATGCGTGGGTGCATCTGTTCGTGCAGGGCGAAGGCCGGCTGACCGTTGATGGCCGCGACGTGAGCCTGTGGCAGACGACGCGCTATCCGTGGGATGGAGCCGTGCGCATGGAGGTTCAGCCTGCCGCACCGCTCACCTTTACCCTGCACGTTCGACTGCCGGGCTGGTGCGAGCGCGCCCGCATGATGGTGAACCAGACGCCAGTGCGAATCGAGAGGAGCGCCGGTTACGCGCACATCACGCGCCGGTGGACGCGCCGCCTTACAGCGCGGGCCGGTGGTGTATTGTTTAGAAGGCGCCGACCATCACCACCAGCCGCTCGACCGGATCACACTGCCCCAAGACACCGCGCCCCGTCGCCGCTTTGCGCCGGAGTATCGCGCCGACTGGCTCGGCGGTGTCACGGTGCTGAAGGGACAGGGGTTGATCGCGTCGGGCGATTGGGGGGATGCGTTGTACCGCGCCAAGCTGCCCGCGATGGAACCCGTTTCCCTCACCGCCGTGCCCTACTGCGTATGGGATAATCGCGAGCCCGGCGAGATGCGCGTCTGGCTAAGAACAGGCAAGGAGTAAGGAGTAGGGAGTAAGGAGTAGGGTTGTCTCTCGGCCTCCGGTTGCCGTCGTTGCCACCCCTTACTCCTTAGTCCATACTCCCTACTTCTTGTTTGAGATTAGGAGAGAGGTATGCGCTTCTTTGATCTGAGCGTCCCTATCGAGGAATCGGAGAGTGAGCGCGGCACGCTGACGGTGCGCCACCAGAGCCATCAAGGCAGTGCCCAGCAGGTCGCGCAGTTCTTTGATTGCAAGCCTGAAAACTTGCCCGGCGGGCTGGGTTGGGGAAACGATCTGGTTGAAATGACCGCTCACTCCGGCACCCACGTGGATGCGCCGTGGCATTACTATCCGACCTCCGGCGGCCGACCGGCGCGCACGATAGACCAGATGCCGCTGGAGTGGTTCTTCGCGGATGGTTTCGTGCTGGATTTCCGCTATAAGGAGCACGGCGCGCTCATCACAGCGGACGATTGCGAGGAGGCGCTCGCGGCAATCGGCTACGCGATCAAACCCGGCGACATCGCGCTCATCCACACCGGCACCGACAAATTGTGGGGACACAAGCAGTACGTGGATGCCGGCGCGGGTATGGGACGCGAGAGCACGCTCTGGCTCATTCGCAAGGGTGTGCGGGTGATGGGCACGGACGCCTGGGGCTGGGATCGCCCGTTCTGGGCCATGCGCGCCGAGTGGCTGCGCACCGGCAACGCCGCCATCCTCTGGGAGGCGCACCGCGTCGGGATTGAGGAGGAGTATTGCCAGATCGAAAAACTCGCCAACCTCGACCAATTGCCCCGGCCGCATGGCTTCAAGGTGGCGTGCTTTCCGGTCAAACTGGCGGGCGGCAGTGCCGGCTGGGCGCGGGTGGTCGCCATGTTTGAGGACGCATGACCGTTCCGGGCGCGCAGAAACCCCTCCGCATCATCAACAGCGCCGCGCCCATCCGCGTCTGCGACAACGGCGGTTGGACGGACACCTGGTTCGCCGCGCACGGCAAGGTCTTTAACATCGGCGTGTACCCCTACGCCGAAGTGCAGATCGAGGTCTATCCCTATCAGCATGACCACGCCGAGCGCATCGTCATCTACGCCGAGAACTACGGCGAACGGTACGTGCCTGCCACGTCGGCGGCGGTGGCGGTGGCGCTGATCGGCGCGCTCGACTGCCTGACGCCCGGCCGATTGAGCGCGCACGAGGTGGCCTACACCGCACATTCCGTTGAAGTGGACATGCTCAAGCGGCAGAGCGGGATACAAGATCAGTTGTGCTCGGCCTACGGCGGCATCAACTATATCGAGATGCGCGCCTATCCCCATGCGACCGTCTCGCAACTGCAACTGCCGAATGCGATCTGGTGGGAACTGGAACGGCGGCTCGCGCTGATATACCTCGGCAACTCGCACGACTCATCGCAGGTCCACGACAAGGTCATCGCCCAACTTGCAGGCGCGGGGCCGGACTGCCCGCAGATAGCCGACCTGCGCCAAACGGCTGAACGGTCGCGCGACGCGCTGTGTGACGGCGATTTCGGCGGGTTGGGGCGCGCGATGATTGAAAACACCGAGGCGCAGGGGCGGCTGGACCCTGACCTGATCAGCCCCGATGCGTGGCGCATTATCGAGATTGCGAAGGCGCACGGCGCGCTGGGCTGGAAGGTGAACGGCGCGGGTGGCGCGGGCGGCTCGCTCACCATCCTGGCCAGCGACCGCACGCACGAGAAGCGCGCGATGCTTCGGGCGATGGAGTCGGAGAGCCGCCTGTTCAAGAATATCCCCATCCACCTGAGCCGGCACGGGTTGCGCGTATGGGAGCAGGGATAGGTAGTGAGCCTGTCGAACTAAGCCATGCCTGAACTCTACGGGTCTCAATATTCCAGTGACGAACTGCGCGGGCTGACCGGCACTTTGCGCCAGTTGGCCGGCATCCGGCTCATGGAGTTCGCCGACGGCAAGCCGCGCGGGATGCGCGTGGCGGAGGTCTATACCGGCAGTGGCCTGCGCTTTGACGTTCTGCTCGACCGTGGCATGGACATTGGCGCGGCGGAGTTTGCGGGCAAGCCGCTGGCGTGGCTGTACCCGGCGCTCGGCGCCCCCGCCCATTACGAGCCGCAGGGACGCGGCTGGTTGCGCACGTTCGGCGGCGGGTTGATGACGACGTGCGGCCTGACGCATTTCGGCCACGCTGAGACGGATGGAGAAGAATCGCTTGGCTTGCACGGCCGCATCTCGCATATCCCCGCCGAAGACGTGAGTGTGAGTGAAGCGTGGCACGGCGACGAATACGTCCTTTCGTTGGAAGGTCAGGCGCGACAGGCCGCGCTCTTCGGCGAAAATCTCTTGCTCACGCGCAGGATCACGACCCGGCTGGGCGGGACAAGCCTCTTGATCACAGACCGCGTTCGCAACGATGGGTTCCGGCCTGTACCGCACATGATCCTCTACCACTGCAACTTTGGGTTTCCGGCGGTCAGCCCCGACTCCGAGTTGTGGCTTGATGATCAGTCCGTAACCCCGCGCGATGAGGTGGCGCAAAGCGGCATGGCCGCCCACACCCGCTTCGCGCCGCCTGACGCCGGATTTGCCGAGCAGGTCTTCTTTCACCGGCCGCGCGTGGGCGCAGACGGCTTCGCCCGCGCGGCTATCGTGAACCGCGCGCTCGCCTTTGGCGCGACCATCCGCTATCGCGCCGCCGAGTTGCCGTATCTGATGCAGTGGAAGATGATGGGCGCGGGGGAATACGTCTGCGGCCTTGAGCCTTGCAACCACGAAGGTCTGCCGCGCCAGCGATTGCGCGCCGAAGGGCGGCTCGCCTTTCTCGCGCCCGGCGAGGAAGCGGCCTATCAGATTGAAATCGGCGTCCTGTCGGATGCGGCGGCCATCGCATCATGGCCGGCGCCGTAAGATTATCCACCGCCCCGGCGTCATGTCCCAACCCCAAACTCTTATCCGCATCGCCCACGTCAGCAAACGTTATCAGGAAGGAGACCGCGAGCGGGTTGTGCTCGCGGATGTCGAGGCCGCGTTCGGCGCGGGCGAGCATATCGCCATCGTCGGGCGCAGTGGGAGCGGCAAGAGCACCCTGCTCAACTTGCTGGCCGGGCTCGATTTGCCATCGGCGGGCGAGATTTGGATCGGCGGCGATTGTATCAGCCGGTTCAGTGACCGCGCGCGAACGCTCTTCAGGCGCGACCACATCGGCTTTATCTTCCAGTTTTTCAACCTGATTTCCACGCTCACGGTGCGCGAGAACGTCGTGCTCACCGCGGAGTTGAGCGGCTGGAAACCTCCGGCGGCGCGCGCTCAAACCGACCGCTTGCTGGATGCGGTTGGCTTGCTCGACCGCGCCCAAACTTTTCCGGACAAACTATCCGGCGGCGAGCAACAGCGCGTGGCGATCGCGCGGGCCCTGTGCGCCGACCCGCCGCTGATACTGGCCGACGAGCCCACCGGCAACCTCGATGCCGACACCGGCGCGCAGGTGATGGGCCTCCTCACCGCGCTCGCCCGTGAGCGCGGCAAGACCCTGATTGTGGTGACGCACTCCTCCGAAGTGTCTGCCCTCGCCGATCGCATCTTCCGGCTCGACCACGGCCGCTTGCTGGAGGTCGCCCATCGTCATCCTGCTTAAGACCGGCTTGCGCGACGCCCTGCGCCGCCCGTGGCTCACCGGCTTGCTGGTCGTTAGCGTCGCGCTGGGCGTGGCGGTGGTGGTCGCCATTGATATGGCCAACGAGTCGGCGTCGCGCGCGTTTGCCCTCTCCACCGAGGCGGTTGTCGGCAAAGCCACCCACCAGATACGCGGCGGCCCGAACGGGCTTGACGAGACCGTTTACCGTGATCTGCGGGTCATTGACGGGTATCGAGCCAGCGCGCCGGTGGTGGAAGGCTACGGCATCGCGGTCGAGTTGGGGCGGCAGACCGTGCATGTGATTGGCGTTGACCCGTTCGCCGAAGCGCCATTTCGCACCTACTTCAACTCGACCACCAGCGCGCCGCTGGACGCGCTGACGGGTTTCTTCACCCAGCCGGGCGCGGTGCTGATGAGCGCGGACAGCGCGGCGCGCTTCGGGGTCAAAGTCGGCGATGCGCTCACGCTGGACGTTGGCAGTCAGCGGCGGCAGGCCGTGGTTGTCGGTTTCTTGCAGTCTCCCAACGAAGTGTCGGGGCGCGCGCTCGAGGGGCTCTGGCTGACGGACATTGCCACCGCGCAGGAGTTTTTCGCGATGGCGGGGCGGCTGTCGCGCATTGACCTGATCGCCACCGCGTCCGCCGCCGAGGCTATCGCGGCTCGTCTGCCGCCGAACCTCACCCTTGCCCCGGCGTCCGAGCAGTCCAACACGGTGGCGCAGATAACAGCGGCCTTTCAACTCAACCTCACGGCGTTCAGTTTGTTGGCGTTGTTGGTGGGCACGTTTCTGATCTACAACACGGTGACGTTTTCGGTCGTCCAGCGGCGGCAGGTGTTTGGCATCATGCGCTCGCTCGGTGTTACCGGCGCGCAAATATTCGGGCTGGTGCTGATGGAGTCGGCGCTGTTGGGCGCGCTCGGCGCGGCGCTGGGTCTGGGGCTTGGCGTGCTGTTGGGGCGAACGACGGTGCAGTTGGTCACGCAGACAATCAACGACCTCTACTTTAACGTCACGGTCAACAGTATTGACGTGACATGGCTGACCGTAATTAAGGGCATCGCGCTGGGCATCGGCGCTGCGCTCTTGGCGGCGGTGGCGCCTGCCGCTGAAGCAACGACCGCGCCTGCTGTCGCGACGTTACAGCGCTCCAGCCTTGAGGAGCGGGTGCGGCAACTCGTGCCGCGCCTGGCTCTCGCGGGCGTCTTGCTCGTCGCAGGCGGCGCCGCGCTCATCGCCTTCATCCAGACCTCGGTGGTGGCTTCGTTCGCCGGGCTGTTCATCGGCCTGATCGGCGTGGTGCTATGGGTGCCAGCCATTACGGTGGGGCTGATGCGACTCGCCGCTGTGGGGCTGGGGCGCGCAGGGCTGACCGGGCGGATGGCCGCGCGCACGGTGACGGGCGCGCTCAGCCGAACGGCCGTCGCCATTGCCGCGCTGATGGTGGCGGTCTCGGTGACCATCGGCGTCACGGTGATGATCGCGTCGTTCCGGACTACGGTGGGCCACTGGCTGGACCAGACTTTGCTGGCCGATATTTATATCTCGCCGCCGCAGGCCACCGCCAACCGCTCGGTGACGATGGAACCGGCACTGGCCGAACGCATCCGCGCGGTGCCGGGCGTGGCCGAGGTGGAAGTGTATCGCAACGTGGTGGTTGACGCTCCCGCACTCGGCGCGGTGCGCGTGAGCGCGGTGACGGTGGCGCACGCGCGCGACGCGGGGCTGTACCGCTATGCGGCTGGCACGCCGGGCGAGACCTGGCAGGCGGTCGAGGGGGGCGCGGTCGTCGTGACAGAGCCGTTTGCCAATCACCACCACTTGCCGCCCAGTGGCGGCGCGGTGACACTATTGACCGATCAAGGGCCGCACACGTTTCCGGTTGCGGCGATCTCGTACGATTACTCGTCGGATCAGGGCATTGTGTTGATGAGCCTGAACGTCTATCGCCGCTACTGGAACGACCCGGAAATCTCATCGGTGGCGGCCTTCGTGTCGGCGGGCGCTAACAGGGAGATGGTGGAGGATGCCGTGCGGGCGGCGCTGGCCGGTTCGGTCGTCGTGGTGCGCGGCAACAAGGCTCTGCGCGATGCCGCACTGGTGGTTTTCGACCGCACCTTCGCCATTACGGCGGCCTTGCGCTGGGTAGCGGTGATTGTCGCGTTTATCGGCGTGGTCAGCGCGACGATGGCCTTGCAGTTGGAGCGCACGCGCGAGTTGGGCGTTCTGTCGGCGGCGGGCATGACGCTGGCGCAGTTGTGGCGGCTGACCCTGCTGGAAACCGGCCTCATGGGCGCGACCGCCGGCCTGCTCTCGATGCCGACCGGGCTGGCGCTGGCGGCGGTGTTGATCTACGTCATTAACCTGCGCTCGTTCGGCTGGACGATCTTCTTCGCGCCGGCGCCGGAAGTCTATCTGGAAGCGCTCGCGCTCTCGGTCGCCGCCGCGCTATTGGCCGCGGTCTATCCGATGCGGCGGCTCATGCACGCTTCGCGGGAGACGACGGCGGCGCTTCGAAGCGAGTGAGCGGCGGCTCTGTTATGACGGTCAGAAAGGATTCGGCTACCCGCGTCTCGAATTGCCGTCCGGCTTGCTCTCTGATGTGCTTGGGATTATGGTTCTGGCAAACGCTAGGGTTGCGGCGGAACCGCGAGCGCCTACAAGTGGGTGTGCACCGGCGTGCCCACGACCGCCCATGCGTAGAACCAGGCCGCGTCGCTCAAGGACAGGTTGACACAACCGTAGCTCATGGGATGGCCAAAGTTGTGGTGCCAGTAAGCGCCGTGAATGGCGTAGTCGCCGTAGAAGAACATGACATTGGGCACATTCGGTATGCTGTAGTAATCCACGCCGCGCCGGCCGCCCGTCATGCGCTGTGAAGGGACTTTCGCGTAAATCTTATACCAGCCCACGATGGTGGGATGCTGGGCGACGCCGGTTGAGACGAGGACGGTCTTCAGCGGCGTCGTGCCGACGTAAGCGGTAATCGTCTGCTTCGACAGGTTCACGTCAATCCACTTGGCGGGCGGCTGGGGCAGGAGGGGCTTGGCTGGCGCGCTTGGCGCGGGGCTAGGGTTCGTCGGACTCGGGGCCGTCGCGGTGGGAATTGGCGCCACAGCCCGCGCGGGCGGCGTATCGTCTGCGAGGTTGTCGTCGCCCCAGATGCCAACCGGCAGGAGGGCGATCACATCTGCGTTCACCTCGTCCAGCGCCTGCAGGCTGTCGTCGGCCTCGCTCGCGGGGAGTGGGGGATCAAAGACCGGCACGCTATCGGGAGGCGCGACCGTCGCCGGTTCGGCGCGAGCGTACGCGCTGGACTCCGCGGCGAGGCTCAACAAGATGAACCCCAGAAGCACCGCAAGCCCGGAAAGCATCGCGCCAGCCCTCGCCCCGATGCTCAAGCGATGAACCGGATGGTTGGATGGTTTGAGCAGCATCGCGGCCATCTTAACGCGCCGCCGCGCCGCTGTCAAGCCGACCGATAAGCCGACGGTATATCGCAGATTCGCCCCCGTACAACTCATGTCTCCGACGATTCTGCTTAAAGTTGTGGCTGGATGGCAAGCCGTCGAATTGACGTTTGCGCGAACCGAATCAGCGCAGTAACAAAAGAGCGCGGGACATGTCCCGCGCTCTTTTGTGTTGACGCGCTCAACCGGAGCCTATCGGAGCACGCGCGGCCCGAAGATGAGCGCGCCGATGACCACCGCAAACAGCGCGGCGATCAGCACCGCTCCGGCGGCCACATCCTTTGCCGTCTTCGCAAGGGGGTGATGCGCCGGACTGACCAAATCCACCACGCTCTCGACGACGGTGTTGATCATCTCCAACGATAAGACCAGCGCCATCGTCAGGGCGATGATCGCCCATTGCAGGCTTGAGAGTGCCAACGCCACACCCGCCAGTACGACCGCCGCGGCAATCAACAGGTGCACGCGCATATTGCGCTGGGTGCGCAGTGCGTAGCGGATGCCGTGAAGCGCGAAGACAAAGCCGTGGGCGAACGCGGAGATGGCGCGGTTCATGGGGACTGCCGGCGCAGGGCGCGCTCCTGGAGCGCCGACATGGCCGCGGCTTCGCCTGCGGTGGCATGGTCATAGCCGAGCAGGTGCAAGATGCCGTGCGCGAGCAGTGTGTCCACCTCGTGGGCCAGCGAGTGCCCGGCGCGGCGAGCCTGCCGAAGCGCCTGTGGCAGAGAGATGGCGATGTCGCCGAGGGTGGCCATCGCGGTCTTTGATTCGTGGGCGGGGCGGACGCCATCATGGGCCGGGAACGAGAGGACGTCGGTTGTGTAGTCGTTGGCCGCGTACTGCCGATTCAGGCGGCGCATCGCCCGGTCGCCGACAAACGCCAGCGAGATCGCCGCCGTCCTGTGATGCTGGCCCGCGCGCAAGGCGCCGCGAGCCGTCTGGCGCAGCCGCCGGTCGGACAGGAGCGCGCGGGATCGCGGCAGGTGCCGCACCTCAAGGCTTAGGCGCGGCGCTGGGAGCCTGTTCTTTTTCGGGGGTCTTTGCGCCTTCAATCCAAACACCTTGCGGGGGTGCGGGCAGCGTGTCCCGCGCCGCGCTGGGATAGGCCAGCCGCGGGTGAAATTGCCC
>JACQEC010000337.1 GCA_016200765.1 Chloroflexota bacterium
GCATGGCATCGGCGTGACCGTGCACGAGCCGCCGTGGCTGGACGTGATCGAGCAGACCGTCCTGCAAGCCAACATGACCTTCACCGTCGAGCCGAGCATCATCGTGCCCGAGCGCTTCGGCAACCGCGTCGAAGATGTGATCGTCGTCACCGAGGGCGGCGGCGTCTCGCTCTATCAAGCCGATCACCGCCTATATCTGGTTGATTGAGGCCAAGCCCGTTTCGCGCCATACCGCCGATTCGTAGGGGCGAAGCCACGGCCACGGCTCGTCCTGTTTAGCAACCAGATGGCTGGCCGTGGCTTCGCCCTTCCCCGCCCCCGCCTCAACCCTCGGTCGCCATCGTCGCGCGCCATTCTCCCCTCTCCCATACTTGGGAGAGGGGCCGGGGGTGAGGTCTTTCAACGCTCAACGCGCAACGCCGCCGCTTCTGCTTTCTGCTTGACAGCACATGGTATAATCCCACTCATCGCCTGCACTTTCAACGCCGTCCAAAAACCGTCCATCCGAGGTCATGTGATAAGGAGGTAATTGCAGATGATTCCCGCAGAGTTTCAATACGCCACTCCCCCGACGATCCCCGAAGCCATCGCGCTCCTGCAAGCCCATCAGGACGCGAAAATCCTCTCCGGCGGCCAGAGCCTCATCCCTGCGCTCAAACTGCGGCTCGCCACCCCGCCATTGCTCGTGGACATCAGCCGCATCGCCGGCCTCACCACCCTCTCCGAAGCCGGAGGCTGGCTGCACATCGGCGCGCTCGTGCGCGAGGCGGACCTCGAAGAATCGCCTCTGGTCCGCAGTCGCTACCCGCTCTTGCATGACACCTCGCACGTCGTCGCCGACCCGCTCGTGCGCAATCTGGCGACCATTGCCGGCAATCTGGCGCACGCCGACCCGGCTAACGATCACCCCGCGACCATGCTGGCCTATCGCGCTGAAGTTGTCGCGACCGGCCCGTCCGGCGCGCGCGTGATTGCGGTGGATTCGTTCTTCACCGGCCTGTTCGCCACCGCGCTCGCCCACGACGAGATTCTCACCGAAGTGCGCGTGCCGGCGCCCATGGCCGGCAGTGGCGGGGCCTACCTTAAGTTGGAGCGCAAGGTCGGCGATTTCGCCACCGCGGGCGTGGCCGCGCAGTTGAATCTCGATGCCGCCGGAAGGGTCCAGCAGATCGGCATCGGCCTCACCAATGTGGGCCCCATGGCGATCCGCGCCCGGCGTTCCGAAGACGTTCTGCGCGGCCAGTCGCCAAGCGACGCATTGATCGCGCAGGCCGCCGCGCTGGCGCAGGAAGATTGCGATCCAACCGCCGACTTGCGCGGCTCGGCAGACTACAAACGCAACATGGTGCGCATCTTGACCATGCGCGCGCTCCACAAAGCGTTAGAAAGGGCAAGAGCATGACCCAAAAGATTACCATCAATTTGAACGGCGCAGATGTGACGGCGGAGGTGGAGCCGCGCCTGCTGTTGGTCCACTTCATCCGCGAGGTCGCCAATCTGACCGGCACGCACATCGGCTGTGATACCACTTCGTGCGGCGCCTGCTCGGTGGTGCTCGACGGCAAAGCGGTGAAATCGTGCACACTGTTTGCCGTGCAGGCCGACGGCCGCCGGATCATGACCGTCGAGGGGCTGGTGACGGGCGGACAACTGCACCCGATCCAGGAGGGCTTTCACGAAAAGCACGGCCTGCAGTGTGGCTTCTGCACGCCGGGCATGATGATGACCAGCTACGCGTTCTTGCAGAACCACGCCCACGCGAGCGAAGAAGAAATCCGCTGGGCGATTTCCGGCAACCTCTGCCGTTGCACGGGTTATGTGAACATCGTCGAAGCCATCAAATATGCTGACGCGAAATTGCACGCGCCAGCCGCAGGAGGTGCGTAATGGGTGTTGCACATGGGATGGGGCACTCCGTCAAGCGCAAGGAAGACGCGCGGTTTCTGCGCGGGCGGGGCAATTATATTGACGACATCAAACTGCCGGGGATGCTCTGGCTTGACATCGTGCGCAGTCCGCTGGCGCACGCCAAGATTGTGAACATCAACAAAGAGAAGGCGCTGGCGACGCCCGGCGTGGCCGCAGTCATCACGGGCGCAGACCTGGTTCCGTACAAACTCGAATGGATGCCCACGCTGATGAGCGACCGGCAGATGGTCTTGCCCGTGGACACGGTGATGTATTACGCGCAGGAGGTCGCGGCGGTCATCGCCACCTCGCGCTATGCCGCCGCCGATGGCGTGGCGGCGGTTGAAGTAGATTACGAACCGCTCGAGCCGGTGCTCGACCCGAAGAAGGCGCTCTTGCCCGACTCGCCGGTCATCCGCTTCGACCGCGAAGAAAAATCGAACCGCATCTGGCATTGGGAAGCCGGAGACCGGCAGGGCACCGACGCGGCCTTCAAGGGCTCCGATGTGGTGGTCGCGGAAGATATTTACATCCCCCGCATCCACGTGGCGTCCATCGAGACGTGCGGCTGTGTGGCGAGTTGGGACCCGATGGAAGGCCATCTGACGCTCTACATGACCACGCAAGCGCCGCACGCCATCCGCACGGTGGTGGCGCTGGTGACCGGCCACCTCGGCCTGCATGAGCACAAGATTCGCGTCGTCTCGCCGGACATCGGCGGCGGGTTCGGCGGCAAGGTGCCCGTCTATCCGGGCTACGTGCTGGCCGTGGCCGCTTCGGTGCTGACTGGCAAGCCGGTGAAGTGGATCGAAGACCGCAGTGAGAACCTGCAAGCCGACTCGTTCGCGCGCGACTATCACATTCACGCCGAACTGGCCGCGCAGAAAGACGGCAAACTCAATGCCCTGCGCATGGGCGTGGTCGCCGATCACGGCGCGTTTGACTCGGCGGCGAACCCCTCCAAGTTCCCGGCCGGGCTGTTCTCCATCTGCACCGGGTCGTATGACATCAAGACCGCGTTCACCGAGGTGGACGGCGTCTACACCAACAAGCCGCCGGGAGGCATCGCCTACCGCTGTTCGTTCCGCGTCACCGAGGCGGTGCACGCCGTCGAGCGCATGATGGACGTGCTGGCGCAGAAGCTCAAGATGGACCCCGCCGACCTGCGCGCGCTGAACTTCATCAGGCCGGAGCAGTTCCCGTACAAGTCTGCCTTTGGCTGGGAATACGACAGCGGCAACTATCAGGGCGCGCTGGACAAGGCCAAGCAGATCATCGGCTACGACGACCTGCGCAAGGAGCAGGCCGAGAAGCGCGCGCGCGGCGAACTGATGGGCATCGGCCTCTCGACCTTCACCGAGATTGTCGGGGCCGGGCCGTCGCACACCTTCGACATCCTCGGCATCAAGATGTTCGACTCGGCGGAGATTCGCGTGCATCCGACCGGCAGGGTCATCGCGCGCTTCGGCACCAAGTCGCAGGGGCAGGGGCACGAGACGACCTACGCGCAGATTATCGCGCAGGAGTTGGGCATCCCGGAGGAGCATATCGCCGTCGAGGAAGGCGACACCGACACCGCGCCCTACGGTCTCGGCACCTACGCCTCGCGCTCCACGCCGACCGCCGGCGCGGCAGGGGCGATGGCCGCGCGCAAGATTCGCGAGAAGGCGCGCAAGATTGCGGCGCACTTGCTCGAAGCGAACGAAGCCGACCTGGAGTGGGAGACCGGCAAGTTCTTTGTGAAGGGCGTGCCCAGCCGGTCAAAGACGATTCAGGAGATTGCCTTCGCCGCCTACACCAACCACCCGCAGGGCATGGAAGCGGGCTTGGAGGCGGTGGACTATTACGACCCGCCGAACCTGACGTTCCCGTTTGGCGCGTACATCTGCGTGGTGGACATTGACCGCGGCACGGGCGAGGTGAAGATTCACCGTTTCGTGGCGGTGGACGACTGCGGCAACATCATCAACCCGATGATTGTGGACGGGCAGATTCACGGCGGGCTGACGATGGGCATGGCGCCGGCGTTGTTGGAAGAGATTGTCTATGATGAGAACGGCGTCAACCTGACAGGCACATTCATGGACTACTTACTGCCGACGGCGATGGAGACGCCCAAGTGGGAGTTGGACAAGACGACTACCCCATCGCCGCATCATCCATTTGGCGCGAAGGGCGTCGGCGAGTCGGCCACGGTCGGCGCGCCGCCGGCCATCGCCAACGCGGTGGTGGACGCGCTGTCCCACCTCGGCGTGACCAACATGGACATCCCGCTCACCCCGCAGAAGGTGTGGGCGGTGCTGAAGGAGAAGGGCGCGGCGTTGTAGATCATCGTGGACGGGACAGAAACAAGGTTTCTGTCCCGTCCACGAATCGTTTAGCTTCTAACGAGGATGCTTTGGAGGGCATAGCGCGGAGGTGAAGATGATCTCACAAGCAGAAGCGATCAGGCGATTAGAAGCCATTACTCATGAGTTGGTTGAACTGAAAGAGGCTATCGAAATGTGGGGCGAAAGGCCTGCGATCAACCAGACGCAGGCTTTTTTGGAGAAATGCCGCGGTTGGGAGGATTCGCGTCAACCTGAAGATATCATCGCCGACATCTATGCCGCACGCACAAGTTCAGATAGTTAAACCGGAAGTAGTAGACGCGCTAGCGTACCACGGCGTGACCAATATGGACATCCCGCTCACCCCGCCGAAGGTGTGGGCGGCGCTGAAGAAGAAGGGCGTGGCGCTGTGGAGTTAGTTTGGGGGGCGGGAGTGCAACTCTCGCCCCCCAAACATAAAATTAGCAAGAGGTTACATGCCACATAAATATTACAAGGCAGAGTCTATTTCGGCGACAGATGCTGGATTCGATGAAAACTGGCTTCAAGAACATATTCTTGCGGACCCCTCAATTCTTGGACTTGGAGATTTGTCCGTCATTCGGCGAGAGAAAAGGCAGGGTACAGGTGGTCGGATTGATTTTCTAATGTACGATGTCGACAAGAATATCATGTATGAGGTGGAGGTGATGCTGGGCCGCTTGGACGAATCGCATATTATCCGAACGATCGAATACTGGGACATCGAGAGGCGGCGCTGGTTAGATCGTGAGCATCATGCTGTCATTGTTGCAGAAGAAATCACAAGTCGCTTTTTCAATGTGATTGGATTGTTTAATCGAGTCATACCGATCATTGCAATTCAGCTAAATGCACTGAAGGTCGAAGATAAAATCGTTTTGAACTTCACGAAAGTGCTTGACGTATATGAGCCGCCTGAAGATGAAGAGGCGGAAAGCGAACCTGTTGATCGTAAGTGGTGGGAAAATCGCTCAAATCCACAATCGCTAAAGATAGTTGACCAGTGCGCTAATCTTCTTTCGGTAGGCAATAAAGAGCCTCGAGTGACTTACAACAGAAGCCATATTGCTCTCGGAGGTTCGAAACAGAATTTCTGTTGGTTTCATCCACGAAAGGTGCAGACACACTGTCATCTTGAACTGAAAACTGGGACAACCAATCAACAGTCAATTATTAATCAGCTTGAACAGGCTGGGATCAGTGCGACACCGTACCGAGACAATGCAATCAAAGCGGTTATAACGCCGGATGAAATGAGACAGCACGAAGCCATTATTCGTGAAGTGCTAAATAATGCGTTAAAGTCGATTGGCGGGGGATTGACATGAGGTGCATTTCTCCAGTTACTAGCAAGACGGGGTGCTGATGAAAACCGTCGCTCAACTGACCGTACCACAACTGGAAGCGCTGATCGAAAATGTGATCGAGCGTAAGATGATCGAATTGCTTGGCGATCCGGACGCCGGACTCGAACTCAAACCGGGCGTCAAAACCAAACTGCGCCGCTCGTTAGCGGCGGTCGAGCGCGGCGAGCGAGGGATTCCTGCAAGAGAGGTCGCCACCGAATTAGGGCTGAATGGGTAGAGGTATATGCTATAGGGAGGAGCAATGACCGGACTCGAAGCCTTGCAATCCGTGCAATATGTAACCATTAAGAGCCTATCCGAATAACTGCTATACTGTGATGCATGAATGATGAACAGAAACCCAAACGCACGCGTGCGCGAACACGCAATAACCCGACCACCACTGACTTCCATCTGAGCGATGCCCTCTGGGCGGTCTTTCAAC
>JACQEC010000328.1 GCA_016200765.1 Chloroflexota bacterium
GACCAGTTTGCCGTCGGCCTTGCCTTTGACCAGCGGCATCAGCCTCTGCATCACCGCGCCGATTTGCGCCGCCGAGGTCGCGCCGCTGTCGGCGACCGCCTGCCGGGCCAGCCGCTCAATCTCCTCACGGCTCATCGGCTGTGGCAGATAGCCTTCAATGAGCCGCAGTTCGAACTGCTCCTTGGCGACCAGATCGGCGCGGCCGCCCTTTTCAAAACCTTCGATGGATTCGCGGCGCCGCTTGGCTTCGCGGTTGAGCACCTGTTGAACGTCGTCGTCGCCGAGCGTCTTGCGCGTATCAACCTCGACCTGCTTGATGGCGGCCATCAGGGTGCGCAGGGCATCGCGGCGCGCGGTGTCGCCGGAGCGCATCGCATTCTTGAGGTTCTCGTTGATTTGATCTTTCAGGGACATAGTTCCTCGAATTGGCTACCCCGGCGGCCAGCCGAGACGCCGTCCGGCCAGCAGGTGAAAATGCAGGTGGGCGACGGACTGAGAGCCATCATGGCCCTCGTTGGCGACGAGCCGAAAGCCGTTGGCGGCGAAACCCAATTGGCGCGCAATCCGGTTAGCGGCCAGGGCGATTTCTCCGATGATCGGCGCGTCCGTCTCCTCGACGCCAAGCGGGCCGCTAAGGTGTTTGTTGCTGACGATCAGGATATGAACGGGGGCCTTCGGCGCGATGTCATGAAAGGCCGTGACCCACTCATTCTGATAGACCGTCTGGCTCGGAATTTCGCCGCGTACGATTCGGCAGAAGATACAGTCAGTCATCGTAGAGATCACCTCGCACGCCCTCCGGGTGCAGTTCGCCGATGCGGGCGGGCGCAATCTGGTTGCGCAGGTCGCGCCCGCTTGCGCAGAACACGCGCACATAATTATCGGTGAGGCCCGACCAGAGGCTTTCGGTCTTTTCTTCCCACAGGACCTGATAGGATCGCCCGCGAAGCGCCTCGCGGAAGCGGCGGGCCGACAGGTCGGTGACCTGCTTCATCGCCTCACTGCGCGCCTGCCGGATGCGCGGGGCGACCTGATCGGCGAGCAGGGCGGCCTCGGTTCCGGCGCGCGGCGAGAAGGTGAACACGTGCGCCTGCGAGAGTTGCATCTGCTGGACGAAAGCGAGCGAAGCGGCAAAGTCTTCGTCTGACTCGCCCGGATAGCCCACGATCATATCGGTGCTAATCGCGATGTCCGGCACGCGGCGGCGGGCCGACGCGACGCGGGCGGCGAACTGGCGCGTGTTATACCCACGCCGCATCCGCCGCAGGGTCCGGTCACAGCCCGACTGGAGCGGCAGGTGCAGGTGGCGGCACAGCCGCGCATCGCTCCAGAGGTCGAGCAGTTCGTCAGACGCGCCCCACGGCTCCAGCGACGAGAGCCGGATGCGCGGCGCGTCGGTCTGGGCGAGCAGGGCGCGCAGGAGGGCGGGTAGATTCGTGTCGAGGTCGCGGCCATAGGCGGCGGCGTGCAGGCCGGTCAGCACAACCTCCTTGAAGCCTTCACGCAAGAGCATCTGCACCTCGGCGATAATGTCCGCTACCGGGCGACTACGTTCTGCGCCGCGGGCCAGCCGCGAGACGCAGTAGGAGCAGTGGTTGTTGCAACCGTCCTGAATCTTGACAAAGGCGCGGGTGCGCGCGTGCGGGATGGGGAACGCTTCGCTGACCGTGGCATCCGGCTCCGGCAGGAGGCCGCGCGCGATGAGCAGGGGAATGAGATGCTCTTTGTCTGCGTGGCCGGTGACGAGCGCGACGCCGTCAACTCCGGCGAAGTAGTCCGGCTCAATTTCAGAGGCGCAACCGGTGATGACCGTGCGCGCGCCCGAATAGGATGGGGCGGCGCGGTGTTCGTCGCGCGCGGCGTGTCGCGATTTGCGCGTCGCGAGATGGGTTACGCCGCAGGTGTTGACGATGTGCAGATCGGCCGCGCCCGCGTCGGGCACGACCTCATGCCCGACAGCCGCGAAGTCGCGCGCGAGCCGGTCGGATTCGCTCTGGTTGAGGCGGCAGCCCAGCGTAGTAATATGCACTCTCATAGGTCACTGCCTGCATCATACCATTAGATGCAAAGCGGGCGCAAGTGAGCCGCGATTCCGCGACAAAAGACAAACCGCGAGACACCGATGGGTGCTCGCGGCTTGGACAAGGCGACGGCCGGATTTGAACCGGCGGTCGGGGTTTTGCAGACCCCTGCCTTAACCACTTGGCTACGTCGCCGTTCATGCCGAGTCACAGACTTGAACTGTGGACACCGCGATTTTCAGTCGCGTGCTCTACCGGGCTGAGCTAACTCGGCGAACAGGGCCTATTGTAATTCAGACAGGTGGCTTTGGCAAATTGGGGGGCGAGAAGAAGCGCGGCATCGGGTAGAGAACGGCATCGGTTGGAAACCGACGCCTACAGTGGGAAACCCGCTGCGCGGGTTGGGGCGCCGAATCGGCGCAGCCGGTTTGATAGCGTAGGCGTCGGGTTTACCCGATGCCGCGCTCTGGAAACCGACGCCTACAGTGGGAAACCCGTTGTGCGGGTTAGGGCGCCCAACCGGCGCAACCGGTTTGATACAATTGGCGTCGGATTTAGCCGATTCTGCGCTCTTGACGCGACTTGCGTTTTGTGCCTCTGGGCAGGGGCAGGGCTTGCCCCTGCCCACGCTAGGGCGGGCGCAAGACCCGCCCCTACGATGCCCCGTCGCACAGGGCGGGTACAAGACCCGCCCCTACGTCCAACGGATTTTGCCACAGCCGTGAAGAACGCCACAGAGCGATTGCAAGGTCTCTGGACAAGCGGGCAACGGCCACCCCTCGCGCGCGGCGTGGTATAATACCCAACAGTCAGTTTAAGACGACCACTTTTGTTCCGTGAGGAGCATTATGACCAGCCCGGCCACCACCCGCGACCCGTTCCTGATCGCGGTGGAGCAGTTTGACAAAGCCGTGAAATACCTTGACATCTCGCCGTGGACGGCGGAGGTCATGCGGCACCCGCACCGCGAATTGACGGTGTATTTTCCGGTTGAGATGGAGGATGGGCGGCTCGAAGTGTTCACCGGCTATCGGGTGCACCATTCGACGATCCTCGGCCCCACCAAGGGCGGCATCCGCTATCACCCGGCGGTCAACCTGAACGAGGTGCGCGCGCTGGCGATGTGGATGACGTGGAAGTGCGCCGTGGCCGGACTGCCGTACGGGGGTGCGAAGGGCGGCGTGATTGTGGACCCGAAGCAGTTATCCCTCCGCGAACTGGAACGGTTGACGCGCCGCTACGCGACCGAGATTTCCGTCCTCATGTCGCCCTTGGGTGACATCCCCGCGCCCGACGTGAACACCAACCCGCAGGTCATGGCGTGGATCATGGATACGTACTCGATGCACCGGGGTTACTCGGTGCTCGGCGTCGTGACAGGGAAGCCGATTGAGGTGGGCGGCTCGCTGGGGCGGTTCGACGCCACCGGCCGCGGGGTGATGTTCACCGCGCGGGAGTCCCTGCAGAAGTTAGGCATGAAGCCCAGCCAGACGACGGCGGTGGTGCAGGGGTTCGGGAACGTCGGCTCGGTCAGCGCCCTGCTCTTGCACGAGTTGGGCTGTAAGATCATCGGCGTGAGCGACGTCAGCGGCGGCTTTTATAACCCGGACGGCCTCAACCCCAACGAACTGCTCAAGCACTGGCGCATCCACTCCGTGCTGGCGGGCTACCCGAAGGCCGAGAAGATCACGAACGCGGAACTGCTCGAACTGAAGTGCGACCTGTTAGTGCCGGCGGCGATGGAGAACCAACTCACCGCAGACAACGCCGGGCGGGTGAACGCGAGGCTGATTGTCGAGGGCGCCAACGGCCCGACCACGCCGGAGGCCGACGAGGTCTTCCGCCAGCGCGATATTCTGGTGGTGCCCGACGTGCTGGCGAACGCCGGCGGCGTGATCGTGTCGTACTTTGAATGGGTGCAAGGCTTGCAGTCGTTCT
The DNA here is from genome assembly GCA_016200765.1 of Chloroflexota bacterium. Taxonomy (GTDB): domain Bacteria; phylum Chloroflexota; class Anaerolineae; order JACRMK01; family JACRMK01; genus JACQEC01. Next base: position 3,960 of record JACQEC010000328.1, read on the forward strand.
TCTGGGATGAGCAAGAGATTAACCGGCGGTTGGAGCGACTGATGGTGACCAACTTCGAGCGCGTGTGGGCTGTCGCACAGGCCAAGCAAGTGGATATGCGCACCGCCGCGTATATCCTCGCCATCGAGCGTGTGGCGCGCGCCGCCGAGTTGCGCGGGCTTTACCCGTAGTAGGGGAGAAGCCGCGCGTGAGGTGGCGGTCTGGCAACGTGGTGATGTCCACGCGCTGCTTCGCCCCTACGTAATACCATTCATCCGACCATGCAAGCCTACAGCACGATTCTGATTGCCTCGCCGTCTGCGATTGTGCGCGAGGGGCTGAAGGCGCTCCTAAGCGGCGAGCCTTCCTTCTATTGGGTCGGCGAGGTGGTGGGCGAAGAAGACCTGCTGGCGCGCGCGCGCGATTTGCGAGTGGACGTGCTCGTGCTCGACCTTGACCTGCTCGACGACGGCGGCGACGATCTGCCCGCGCGAGTGAGGCAGGCCGCGCCTGAAACACACGTGGTCGGGCTGGCTGACTCGTGGCACGATACCCGTATCGTCAGCGCACTGCGCGGCGGCGCGCACGGTTTTATCGCGCGCCGTTCGACGGTGGCGGAAATTGCCGAGGCTCTGCGCGCCGCCCAGAGCGGCGCGTTGATGTTACACCCCGCCGCCGCCGACCTGCTGGTGGGGCAATTGCCGTCGCCCGAAAGCGCCATCGCCAGTTTGAGCGCGCGCGAGCAAGAGGTACTGCGACTGCTGGCGCGCGGGCTGGCGAACAAGGCCATCGCCAAAGAGCTGGTGGTCAGCGAGCATACCGTCAAGTTCCACATCCGTTCAATCCTCGACAAACTGAACGCGGCGAACCGCACCGACGCCGTGCGCATCGGTCTCGAACGCGGACTCATTTCGATTTAGACGCATCGGCGGCGAGTAAAGGCCCCATGTTCACCGCCGAGAGCGCAGAGGACGCCGGGAAAACAACTGAAAATCTCTGCGTGCTCGGCGGCCTCGGCACGCTGCGCGGAATTCTGACCCAGATCGAAAGTGTTGTTTGGTCACGGGTTGGGCGGTGTTTCCAGTCCGATCGCCAGGAGACGTCAGTTGACACCCGAGCATGAGCGCATCAACAGCCGCGACCCGGCCTGGCGGCGCTGGGGGCCTTACCTTAGCGAGCGCGCCTGGGGCACGGTTCGCGAGGACTACAGCGCCGACGGTCAGGCCTGGGGTTACCTGCCGCATGACCACGCGCGCTCGAAAGCCTACCGCTGGAACGAGGACGGACTGACCGGTATTTGCGACGACCACCAGCGGCTGTGCTTTGCGCCAGTGTTCTGGAACGGTCGCGACCCAATCCTCAAGGAGCGGCTGTTCGGGCTGGATGGCCGCGAGGGTAATCACGGCGAGGATGTCAAGGAATACTACTATTATCTCGACTCGACGCCGACCCACTCATATATGCGCGCGCTATACAAGTACCCACAACGCGCGTTCCCCTACACTGATCTGATCGAGACCTCCCGCCGCCGAAGCCGAGCCGATCCCGAATATGAACTGATAGACACCGGTGTGTTTGCCGAGGATCGCTACTTTGACATCTTCGTCGAGTACGCAAAGGCAAGCCCGCGCGATGTGCTCATCCGCCTGAATGTGATCAACCGCGGCCCCGACCCCGCCGATCTGCACGTCCTGCCGACGCTCTGGTTCCGCAACGTGTGGTCATGGGGGCAAACAGACAACGGCAATCCCAAGCCCATCCTGCGCCGGGCCAATGCGGGGGAGGGCGTGGCGGGGAGCATCGTCGCCCAGCACGCCACGCTCGGCCGGTACGTGCTGGCGTGTGATTCGCTCGCGGGCGAGCCGGCCTTTCTGTTCACCGAGAACGACACCAACGTCGAGAGGCTTTACGGCGCGCCGAACCCCTCGCCCTATGTTAAGGATGGCTTTCACGAGGCCATCGTCCAGGGTCGCCGCGACGCGATAATCCCCGATCCAGTCGGGGACGGCACCAAGGCGGCGGCGCATTATCGCCTGTCTATTGCCGCGGGAGGCACAGCGACCGTTCGCTTGCGGTTGACCTCCCTGCGGGAGCAGGCCGCGGCACCGCAAACGACGCTACCCTTCGCGGATTTCGACGCGCTGTTTGCCCAGCGCCAGAGCGAAGCCGATCAATTCTATACCGCCCTGCAACCCGCGGGGTTGAGCGACGACGAGCGACTGGTGCAGAGGCAGGCTTTCGCGGGCATGTTGTGGTCGAAGCAGTTCTACCATTACGACGTCGGCGTGTGGTTGCGCGGCGACCCCGCACAGCCGCCTCCGCCGCCGGAGCGCCGCGATGGGCGCAATCACCAGTGGACGCACGTCAACGCCGCCGATATTATTTCGATGCCCGATAAGTGGGAGTACCCCTGGTTTGCGGCGTGGGATTTGGCGTTCCACTGCCTGCCGCTGGCGCTGGTTGACCCCGACTTTGCCAAAGAGCAGTTGGTGCTGTTGGGGCGGGAGTGGTTCCAGCACCCCAACGGGCAAATGCCGGCGTACGAGTGGAACTTCGGCGACGTGAACCCGCCGGTGCTGGCGTGGGCGGCGTGGCGCGTCTATAAGATCGAGCAGAAGGCGCGCGGCCAAGGCGACCGCCAGTTTCTGGAGCGGATGTATCACAAACTGCTGCTCTACTTTACGTGGTGGGTAAATCGCAAGGACTCGGAAGGCAACAACGTCTTTCAGGGCGGCTTCCTGGGATTGGATAACATCGGCGTGTTTGATCGCAGCGCGCCCCTGCCCACCGGCGGCCACCTTGAGCAGAGCGACGGCACGTCGTGGATGGCGATGTTCTGCCTGAACATGCTCACCATCGCGCTTGAGCTGGCAACCGAAAACCGCGTCTATGAGGACATCGCCACCAAGTTCTTCGAGCACTTTCTCTACATCGCCGAGGCGATGAACAACATCTCCGGCGACGGCATCGCGCTGTGGGATGAGCAGGATGAGTTCTTCTACGATGTCCTGCATGTGCGCGAGGAGGACAATCGCTCGCTCCGCATCCGCTCGATGGTCGGCCTGATACCGCTGTTTGCGGTCACGACCATCGAGCCGGCCCTGCTGGAAAAACTGCCGGAGTTCGGCAAACGGCTGGAGTGGTTTCTCGACCATCGCCCCGAGTTGGCGAAACTCGTCTCGCGCTGGCATGAGCCGCGCATGGGCGACCGTCGTCTGCTGGCGATCTTGCGCGGCCACCGCATGAAGCGCGTCCTGCGCCGGATGCTCGACCCCGACGAATTCCTGTCAGCGTATGGGGTGCGCGCGCTCTCGCGCTATCACCAGGGGCATCCGTTCGAGGTGGACGTTGACGGCGCGCGCTACGCCGTCGAGTACCTGCCGGCGGAATCAAACCTCCCGCTGTTCGGCGGCAACTCCAATTGGCGCGGCCCGATCTGGTGTCCGGTGAACTACCTGATTATTGAGTCGCTTCAGCAGTTTCACCATTACTATGGCGACGACTTTAAGGTCGAATGCCCGACCGGCTCGGGGCAACTGCTGACGCTGAACGAGATCGCGGATTTTCTGTCCCAGCGCCTGATCCACCTGTTTGTGCGCGACGAGCACGGGCAACGGGCGATCTTTGGGGGACAGTCGAAGTTTCAAAGCGACCCCCATTGGCGCGACTATCTCCTCTTCTACGAATACTTTCATGGCGACAACGGGGCGGGGTTGGGCGCCAGCCATCAAACGGGGTGGACCGGCCTCATCGCGAAGTTGCTGCAACAGCAAGGCGAGCGCCAATCAAGGCCGCGCGAAGCGTGACGGGTGACGAGTGAAGCGACAGCGCGACCGGGGCCGTGACCATCGGTGTTACAGCGATGACTCGACGAGCGCAATCCGCTGTTCGTACGCGCTCACGGATGGCTGGCCGGCCAGCGCTGTGAAGTTCTCGCGCACGTTGCGTAGTGCGCCCTTGATGGCGGCCTCCGCCAGATAGGTGGCGACGGCGGCATCGCTCTGCGCAGACTTTAGCCCTGTGCCCATCGCCAGTCGCGTCAGCGCCAGAACGCGCGCGGACTGCTCGGCGACACGCATCGGCACCGCCGCCGCGCCTTCCATCGCCTGTACGATGGCCGCGGGACGGGAGGCAGAGTCTTTCGGCAGTTTGTACGCGTCCATCACGGCGGTATAGGCTTGAGCGTCCTCGGCCACCGCCGCGTGCAGGGAGTCCTTTAACTGCCGCGCCTCGTCGTGGATACCCTGCATCGCGCTGTGAGCCGAAGCATAACTTTTCTTGGCGAGCGTCAGGCCGGTGAACATCATCAGCAGCGATGCGGCCATCGCGCCGGCATAGGCCGACGCACTACCGCCGCCCGGCGCGGGGGTCGCGGCGGCAAGGTCGTCGAGGAACGTGGGCGAGGCGGCGGAGGGTTGTAGAGCCGACTGCTGAAGGGCGTCGGCCAGGCGGATTTCAAGGACTTGACTGCGCGTGAAGTTGGCGAGTTGGAGATAGTAGGCGGCGCTATCCAGGAGGGCTTGCTGGGGAACCAACCCAACAATCTCACTTTCGACGATGGGTGTGCCGGTGCGCTCGGCTTCGCGCTTGACCATCTCGAAGGCGCGGAACAGGGGCGTCTGCTCGTAGTGGGTCATGTTCATGGAGACTTGCACAAGTTGGCGGTCGGCCAGTTCAAGGCCGAGCGCCTTGACGAACCGCAAGCCGCCGCTGGAAAAGCGCACGGCCTTCGCGATGGCTTTGGCGACCTTGAGGTTGGTGGTGCCGAGGTTGACGTTAAAGGCGACGAGCGGGAAGCGCGCGCCGATGGCGGTCGCGCCCGCTTTGCCGAGTTTGCGCGGGCCGAAGTCGGGCGCGCGGTCGGGATTGGTCTCGATCTCGGTCTTTAACCCCTCGTACTCGCCGCGCCGCACGTCAGCCAGATTGCGATTGGCCTCCTTCGTCGCGGCGTCTTCGTAAAGATAGATGGGAATGTTCAGCTCCCGCCCCATGCGCTCGCCCAGGCGGCGCGCGATGGCGACACACTCGGCCTGTGTTGCGCCGCTGATGGGGATGAAGGGGATGACGTCGGTTGCGCCCATGCGCGGGTGCTCGCCGCGATGGGTGTCGAGGTCAATCAGATCGGCGGCTTTGGCCGCGGCGCGGAAGGCGGCTTCCTCTACGGCCTGGGCGTCTCCGACAAGGGTAATGACCGAACGGTTATGGTTCGCGTCCATCTCCTGATCGAGCAGGGTGACGCCGCCGGCCGACAGGAGCGCGGCAACGATCTGGTCAACGACCTCCCTGCGGCGGCCTTCGCTGAAGTTGGGGACGCATTCAATGATTTGCGGCATAGGGCTCCGATAGGTGTACTATCAGTGTCTCGCGATCGGTAATCAACTAGACTTTTAAGCCGCCGCAACTTGGTTGCGCTTGGGAAGCCAATCCAAATATTCTTTCACTACTGTCTGATTACTTGTAGGCCCAAATCGTGCCTCTATTACAGCCTCTGAGTTTCCTTGCTGCTTTTCGAACTTATAGCGAACCTCTGCTTCATTGGTGAGCACTGCTTCTTCGTAAATTGTTCTCACGTTTCCTAACGGTATTAGAGTTCCGAACAACTTTTCGCTTTCAGCACTCTCTCCAATAATTGGACCGGGTCGCCCACCGCCGAAATTATCGAGCACACCCTGAATACCGTTGGGATCAAACGAAACATTCAATCCGCCCCATTTTCCGTACAACTTTCCGTCTCGGCGAATTCCTAGCAAGCGTACAATAATCTGCCATTCCTCCGGAGTAAGCTCACGCTTTGGCATGGTAATGATGCATTTTGTCCGAATCTGTATTTCCGATAAATCCTGTAGCATCTCGGTAATTCCAGGATCGGGCGCTTTGCCTGTACCTATACCTTGGCGAGATTCCATTATCACCACGCCGGTTGAAATGTCGGTCATTCGCGCCAGATATGGTTTGCTTACACAGGTCTGGAATCTTGAGACTACTAAAAGTTGATGCACATTCAGGGGTAATGGTTGAACATGAAACTGTACATGTCCAAGACGGTTCTTATGCTGAGAGACGAGAGTTACTCTAATTGGAATCGGCTGGTTCTCGTTTGAGAACGTGACTTCGTCATGCCCTGCCTGTACAGCCTTAAAGTGCACATATTCGAGCCTGAATTGATCGCCATCGTCACAGTGAAATTCGATACTTGCAATGAGCTGGGCTTGATTCGTCGCTGGGCCAATGTGAATAGATTGAGGTTGAAATGAATCACCTCCCATGAACGGCTTCGCGAATTCTGGCATTTCTACTGCTTTTATATAGGGCGCATATATATCCACTGGCGCTCCAGTGGCAATATGACGCTCCAGAGCCTCCTTCACTTCTGCTCCTTCGGGGGTGTTCGGGATGTTAAAGATCGTATCAATGATAAACGGCTTTTCCTCAGCAGCGCCTGGAAATTTCTCCTCAACGCTAATTTTCACTTCCGAGTTCGAAAGCTGTATGGTTGGACGATAATGTGTGTCCAGTTCGTCCAAGACTTTGCTTGCATCTTCTAATTTCTGTAGTACCGCCTGTTCTGGAAGGTGTTTCTCGACAAGTTCCCAAAGTTTATCGCCATTAACGAAACGAATGAGGTGCTCGAAACGTGAAGAAATATGAGCGGATTTGATTGACTTCTCTGCTTCTTGGTAGTGTCCCTTTAATGAGGCACGGCTCTAAACGGCCCATAAATGCTTTGGCGGGATGCGGAAGCTGAGTAGTTCATCCATGGACCAGATGTGGTCGGTGAGGTTAGCCGCCATGGCCGGTGTGCGCGGTTGCCAGC
>JACQEC010000329.1 GCA_016200765.1 Chloroflexota bacterium
GACCTGTATATCGCGCTGGCGCGCGAGGTGTTGCGCGTGGCGACCTGCCCCCGAAGCGGTTCGGGGGTGAGCGGCGGCATCCAGCCAGAGGGGTTCAACGGCTTTGCGCCCTCGGCGTTCATGCCGGGCGTTGACCCATCCCTCTCGGCGCGCTCGATAGACGAGATGGTGGCGTTCAACCGCAAGTCGGCCAAGACGCACAGCGGCATCTGGCGCGATCTGGCGGTGCGCAAGCGCAAGACGGAAGCCGACGCGCAACTCGGCCCGATTGTCGCGCTCGGCGCGGAGGCGGGCGTGCCCGCGCCGCTGACCGCGCGGCTCATCGAGTTGATACACGATCTGGAGGACGGACGGCGCTCGCAGTCGCGGGAGACGCTTGATCTGCTTAACGCGAAACGCGGAACGCACACGGAGGCATCATGAACATTGACTTCAACGGCAGAACGGTTATCGTCACCGGCGCGGCGCACGGGTTCGGGCGGGCGATTGCGCTGGCTTTCGCCCGGCGCGGCGCGAGCGTCTGGGCCAGCGACGTGCTGGCCGATGAACTGATCGAGACGCGCCAGTTATGCCTCGACGCCGGAGGGCGCTGTGAGGCGCGCCTGATGGATGTGACCCGGCGCGAAGAGGTCTTCGAGTTTGTCGGCGACGTCATCTCAACCGATGGGCGCGTTGACGTGCTGGTGAACGATGCGGGGGGCGTGCTGGGGCAGGTGGGACAGCCGCTGGAGCAGGTCACGCCCCAGCAGTGGCAGAGCATCTTCGACGTGAACGTGACCAGCGCGTTCACCTGCTCGCAAGCCGTCGCGCCCGCGATGAAGGCCGCGCGCTACGGGCGCATCGTCAACATCTCCAGCGGCGCGGGGCTGGGCATCAGCCTGACCGGCATTCAGGCCTATGCGTCGGCGAAGGCCGCGCAGATTGGCCTGACGCGCCAGCTGGCGCATGAACTGGGACCGTGGGGCATCACCGTCAACAACATCGCGCCGGGCTTCGTGCGCTCCAACCCGACCACCGAGCGCCAGTGGCAATCGTACGGCGAGGACGGCCAGCACGCGCTGGTCGAGCGCATCGCGCTGAAGCGGCTGGGCTCGGTGGACGACATCGCCCATGGCGTGCTCTTCTTCGCGTCCGAGTACGCCGGATGGATCAGCGGGCAGGTGCTCTCTGTTGATGGAGGGAAGTAACCGCATCTTGCGAAAGTGAGATTACGGGCCGGCTACGACACGGAAGGGCGAACTGCCGACGTGGACCGAGGTGATCAGCTTCAGCGTGTCCGCCGATAAGATGGTCAGCGTATTCCCGTCGGGGTCGGTCAGCAGTAACTGCGTCCCATCGGGGCTAAGCGCCGCGCCAAAGAACCCGCCGCCGAGGTTGACGCGCGCCACCTCGTTGAAATTCTGCGTGTCCAGCACCGAGACCCCGCCCGTCGTGTCGCCTTGCGTCGCGATGTACAGGCGCAGGCCATCGGGCGAAACCACCAGTCCCCGCTCCGGCGTGCCTTCCCAATACGGCTTGCGCTCCAGCGCGATGCGCCGTACGACGTTGGTTCGCGTGTCAATCGCCCACAGCTCGCCGTTGCCGAGCCGGGGCACATAGAGCCACAGCCCATCGGGTGACAGCGTCATAAAGTATGCCGTGTAGCTCGCCCCCGACAGCAGGCGGTCAATCACCTTCCCGGCGCGCACATCCACCACCGCGAGGGAGCCGTCGCCGTGCCCGAGCACGTAGGCGAAGCGGCCAGTCGGCTCGACCTTGATGTCGTACGGGTTGATGCCAAGCGTGAACTCGTCGAGCGTGCCCTGCGTCGGCAGGTCAATCAGCTTCATCTGGCCGCCGGGGCTGGACACCAGCAGGGTGCGCCCATCGGCGCTCAGGCCCAGCTTGGCCAGCGTGAAACCGGTTGGGACAAAATCTACGCGCTGTCCCCGCGCCGTGTCCACCACCGCCACCCCTTCATCCACCGCGCTATAGACGCGCCGCCCGTCCGGCGAGATCGCCAGCCCCCACGGGTTCTTGCCAACCGCAATACTGCGCTCCACCGAGTCGTTCTGCAGGGCGATGACCGACAGATCGCCGCCGAGCAGGTTGGCGATGTAGGCTTTGCCGCGCGGCGGGCTGGCCGTCGCGGCCAACTGGTCGCGGACGATGATCGTGCCCACGGCGGCGAGCAGGAGGACGGCGGCGGCGCTAGCGAACCCCGCCAGCAGGCCGAAACGGCGCGGCGCAAGAATGGACGGGCGTGACGGCTCGGCCTGCAAGGTCGCTCGCACGCGCGCCGCGATGTGTGGCGTTGGCGGGTAGGCGCGCTCGCGGCCCGCGCGGGTCAGGGCGTCTTCGAGTGGAGTAAATTCGTTATCCGATGGCATCGTTTTTACAGTCCCGCATCATATACAACACTCACGCGGCTTTGGTTCCGCGTGTGCCGCCGAACCCCTCTACACGAGCGCGACCGGGTCACTGGCCTGATTCAGCGCGCGCACTTCATCATCGCTCAGCCGCCAGCCGATCGCCCCGGCGTTTTCCTGCGCCTGTTTCAGGTTCTTAACGCCCGGGATCGGCAGCGTGCCCTGGCAGATGGTCCAGTTGAGCGCAACCTGCGCTGGCGTCTTGCCGGAGTGCGCCTGCCCAATTTCGCGCAGCAAGCCGATCAGCGGTTGGATAAGGGCGAGATACTCGACCGGGTAGCGCCGCCCGCGCAGTCCGGGCACGGGATTCTGCGGCGTGTACTTGGCGCTCAACAGCCCCTTGGCCAGCGGGCTGTAGGCAATCAGCGTCACGCCGAGTTTCCGGCATTCGGCCAGCAAACCGCTTCGCTCCGGCTTGCGTTCCAGCAGGCTGTACTCAACCTGATTGGATGCGAGCGCGATGCCGCGCTGGGCGAGTGCGCTTTCGGCGCGGCGCATCTGATCAAGGTTGTAATTGGAAACGCCGACGGCGCGCGTGAGCCCGGCTTCGACGGCGTCGGCCAGCGCCGCCATTCGCGCTTCCACGGAAACCAGCCCCAACGGAAAGTGAATCTGGTACAGGTCTATCTGTTTCAGCCCCAACCGCTTTAGACTGCCGCGCAAGGCGCGCAGTAGATCCGCGCGCCGTAATCGCCATGGCAAGGGAACGAACTTGCTCGCCACGACCACGTTGGCCTCCGCTCCCATCGAGTGGATGAAGCGGCCCAACAGTCGCTCCGAGGTGTGCGGGCCATAAATCTCGGCAGTGTCAAAGAAGTTGATGCCGGCCTGCACGCTGGCGCGAAACGCGTCTTGCACGTCGGCCTCGTGATAGTCCTGACCGTATCCCCAGAAGAACCGGTCTCCCCACTCCCACGTGCCGATGCCCAGCGGGCTAACGCGAACCTCGCTGCGGCCCAATGGGATAAGATCGAAACCCAAATTCATGGGCGTGTTCCTTGCCTACCGCATGATCCCCGCAAAGTAGCGCTAACGGGTTGTGGCGTTGACGGCGCACAGTGCCGTGCCGGCCGCCGATTGACCGGCGGGGTTCGTGATCGTGACATGCTTCGAGCAAGCCGTCGCGCCCACGGTCTAGATGTTCAGCATGAGCGTGGTCGGCTGACGCGAATCCTTCCCCTTATCGCATCAGCGCTGGCACGTAGGTGCGATACAGCGGGGCCTGCGCCGCATACACCGTCAGGTGATCCAACACAGCCGTGAGCAGGTTGTTCACTACATCTACAACGCTGGTGGCTAGCTCAACCCATCCCGCCGTCGCACCATCATAATAGTACAGCTTCAAATCGGCTTCGTTAAGGATGCCTATGTCTTCGTCGCGATAGCGGACCGTGAGCGTGAACGGCAGCGCGAAGTTGGTCACCGGCACGCCGTTAGCGTCCACCGCCTCGATGGCAAACGGCTGAGCGAGGAAGCTGAAGTTGGTTGAAATCACGGTGCTGGTCGTCAGTCCCACCGTGATGGTGACAGGCTGGGCGACCGCGCCCGCCGGGAATGCCAACGTGATCGTCGTCCCCGCGGTCTCGGTGATGGTGCCGCCCGAAGGCGGGATGACCATTGAGACCGGCGTTGGACTCGGTGTTGCGGTGGCGGTCGCTGTGCTGGTCGGTGTGCTGGTCGGTGTATGGGTCTGCGTTGCGGTCGCAGTCGGCGTACTGGTGGCTGTCTGCGTGGCCGTTGGCGTGGCGGTAGGTGTGCCGGTCGCCGTATTGGTTGGTGTTTGAGTGGCCGTCGCCGTCGCGACCGTCGCGCTGACGGTAAACAACCCAGTGCCGGTCGCCGCTTGACCGTCGGGGTTCGTGATCGTGACATCCTTCGAGCCCGGCGTTGCGCCCACCGTGGAGATGTCAAGCATGACCGTGGTCGGGTTGACGTAGGTCACACTGTTGACCTTGACGCCGCTGACCGTGGCCGTGATGTGATTGGTGAACCCTGCGCCCGGATCGTAGAAGCCCGACCCGCTCGCCGTGATGCCCGTGAGCGTCAGGCTGACGGAGGCGATGCCGCTCAGGACTGTGGTTATATTAACGCTGGCCGGCGTCGCGGGCGGCGGCGCGAGCAGTTTCACGACCTGCACGCCGTAGGAGTTGGTCGCGTTGCAGAACTCCTGTATCGTCCACATCGTCATGTCGTCGCTCGGGTCGAGGCTTGTGTACGAATAGTCGCCCCAGCGCCGCCCACCGGAACTGCCCGGATCGCTTGAGGGATTATAGGCCGTCGTGCTGGCCGTGTAGAGCACGAGCGACTGCATCGTGCCCGATGGGTCGCCAGCCAGCCGCCCGACGGTGCCGGCGTTGATGCGGTCGCTCGCGCCGGCACTGCTGAAGCCCATCGCCACGTGTCCCTGACCGGAAACCATCACCGATGGAATCCAGTAACTGCGCGCGCTGGCCGTGCTGTCCCAGACCGTGCCCGATTGCGCCACCGACGGCGTGCTATCAAGATTTTGCAACTCGTACCAGCGCGAGCCGTTGCGGTCGCGAGTGGATGTGGCGACGCCGGAACTGTTGACGTTGATGTTGTGGGCGGTCCAGAGCCGGCCATTGCGGATGTGCGCCGCGAAGAGCCGGTCATCTATCGCGCTCAATTCGCCGTTAGAACCGCCTGTGTTGCCCAGATGCGGAACATTGTACGGGTAGTCCGTTGAGGGGACGCCGACAGTCAGATTGCTGGATAGGGACGGCGTGCCGCCCGGGTCGCTGACGCGCCGCACATCCAACACGCCTAAGAAACGGAAGTCCACGCCGATAAAGTAGCCCTGTGTGGCGTTGAGGTCGTAGTTATCCACGCCTTGGGGCGTGTAGAGCCCATTGGAATTACCATCAATCAGCCCGCGGAACGCAGTCACCACAATCGGTCCGCCGCTCAAGATCGAACTCTTCCGGACGACAAAGGCAGTTGTGTTCACGAAGTTGTTGGAAGAGTTAAACTGGTTGACCCCGATATAGAGCGCGTTCACGTCCACGCCGAGCGTCGGATAGTCGGCAAAGAGGCCGGTATCGCCGGGCGGCGAGGGCTGGTCTTGCTGGAAGTAGTAAAACGTCCAGAGCGTGCCGCCGCTGATCGTGCCGGTACTGCTGGTCGCCAGCAGGACGCGATTCGGCCCGGCGCCGGTGCCGCCCGGCACGTCAATGATGATGACGATCCAGCGGCCCGACAGGCGGTCGTAGCGCACGCGCGGGTCGCTGGTGAAAGTGCCGCCGCTGCTGCTCTTGACCGACGCAAAGAAGTTATCCATGCTCGTGTTGAGCACACTGTCGGTCGTGCCGCTCGTCTTGTTAAAAGTGACGATGCGCCCGTTGACCCCGACCAGAAACTGGGTCGGGCCAGCCGCGCCCATCGTGTCAGGCGGGAAGGAATTCGTCGGGTTGACGCCGCTAAGCGTCGCGCCGAGGAAGTTGGTGCTCAACGTCTGCGGGCTGGCCGGTGTCACGCTGGAAGTCTCTTCCGGAAGCGCGGGCGGTGTCTGGGGCACGTCGGGCAGTGCAAGGGGCGACTGTTCAGATGGGCGTGGCCCGGTCAACGTCCGCCAGCCCAAGCGCGGCTCGGCGGGCTGTAATGGCGCGGCGCGCTCGCGCGCCATGATCTCGTCCACCGTTTCCGTGATGCCCGGCGCGCCCGCCCACGGCGTGCCCATGATGGAGTAGGCCAGCGCGTGCCGCGAGCCGCCGAGCGCGCCATAGACAGCGGCGATCAAGATGATGAACATGAGACGTTTGCGGGTGATGACCGCGTGTGGATCAACGGGGCGGGGCGAAGAGGAGTTGCGAGAGTTCATAGGCTTCCTTATAATAACTGCGTTGCGCCGATAGGGCCGTATCTGGCAAAATTGTACAACGAGACCGCCAATAATTCAATCACTCACGCAAGGAGCCGTCTGATGAACGTTTCCGAGGCCATCCGCGCCAAGCGCTCCATCCGCCAATTCACGGATCAGCCCGTGCCCACTGCCGCCGTGCGCGCCATTCTCGACGCCGGGCGGCGCGCGCAGTCGTCAAAGAACACCCAGCCCTGGGCCTTCGTCGTCGTGCGCGACCGCGCGGCCCTGCAAGCGCTGGCCGACTGCGGCCCGTTCGCCAAGCACCTCGCGGGCGCGGCGGTGGCGGTGGCTCTGCTCTCGCCCGACCCGGCCGAGCGCTGGTCAATTCCGTTCGATGTGGGGCAGGCCGCGGCGTATATGCAGTTGGCCGCGTGGGAACTGGGCATCGGCTCGTGCCTCGCCGCCATCTATGAGATGGACAAAGCCAGGGCGATCCTCGGCATCCCGGCCGGTAAGGGCGAAGCCACGCGCGAGTGGCCTGCTCGTTCACGCGGTGATTCGCGCGCGCCGCTTCGCCCCTACTTCTATGCCGCACTCTCGTTCGGCTACCCCGCGCCCGGCACCGCACACGCGCCCCGCCGCGGCGGTCGGCGTGCGCTCGCCGAAATTGTGCGTTGGGACAAGTGGTGAGCCGACCGGCCATGAAACGCTACCGCATCGAGCCGGGCAGTCGCGTGGACTTGAGCGCGATTGACCCGGACGATAAATCCGCCTTCAGCGGCGGCAAGGATGAGGCCAGTGTAGAGCAGGCCGCCTTGCGCGCGCGGCTTGAGCGCCTGCAAGAACTGCTCTACGCCGAACACCAGCACAAGGTGCTGATCGTCCTGCAGGCGATGGACGCCGGCGGCAAAGACGGCACGATCCGCGCGGTCTTTGAGGGCGTGAACCCGCAGGGTGTATCCGTCGTGTCGTTCAAGGTGCCCAGCGCCGAGGAACTCGACCACGATTACCTGTGGCGCGTCCACCGGCACGTGCCGGGCAAGGGCCAGATGGTGATTTTCAACCGCAGTCACTACGAAGATGTGCTGATCGCGCGCGTGCGCGATCTGGTGCGGCCCAA